>PBYV01000082.1 GCA_002729765.1 Acidimicrobiaceae bacterium | reverse complement strand
CTAACCTTTCTGGCATTCAACGATCCTAGACATTTGGAAGCCACTTCACATTTGATTTTTACTTAAACTTTTTCTGGCATGTCCCGAATTTCACGTTTCAACTCTTTTATTTCGTCTCTTAGTCTCGCGGCGTACTCGAATTGAAGTTCTTCGGCTGCCTCAGTCATTTCTTCTTCAAGGGTGTGAACTAGGCGTTTTAGGTCCTCACGGGGCATATCAGAAAGTTCTTCAGCGAGTTTTACAGCATTTCGTTTCTTATTCTTCGTTTTACTCGAAACCGCTCCAGGTCTAACCATCTCCAGAATGTCACTTACAGCTTTTCTGATCGTCTGCGGATCTATTCCATTCTCTTCGTTGTATTTCGTCTGCAATTCTCTTCGTCGCTTTGTTTCGTCAAGGGCTCTTTTCATCGAGCCAGTTATTTTGTCTGCATACATGACAACCTGTCCATCAACATTACGAGCAGCGCGTCCTATTGTCTGTATAAGTGAAGTCTCACTTCTCAAAAACCCTTCCTTATCGGCATCCAAAATTGCCACTAGTGATACTTCAGGCAAGTCAAGACCTTCTCTAAGGAGATTTATACCAACCAGAACATCAAACTCGCCCAATCGCAAGTCTCGCAGTATTTCAATTCTTTCAATTGTGTCAATATCTGAATGCAGATACCTGACTCTTACCCCCTGTTCCAACAGGTAATCTGTTAGATCTTCTGCCATTTTTTTTGTAAGCGTCGTAACGAGTACACGCTGTTCCGATTCAACTCGATTTGAAATCATTTCAAGGAGATCGTCAATTTGCCCTTCGGTGGGTCGCACAACAACTTCTGGATCGATGAGTCCTGTCGGGCGAACAATCTGCTCAACAATTCTTGTACTGTTCTCTTTTTCCCATTTTCCAGGAGTGGCTGAGACTAAAACTACTTGTCCCACTCTATTTATAAATTCATCGAATCTTAGTGGTCTATTGTCAGCAGCAGATGGGAGCCTAAAACCATGCTCTATAAGAGTTAATTTTCGACTTCTATCCCCTTCATGTTGTCCGTGTAGTTGTGGAATGGCTACATGTGATTCATCAAGAACAACAAGAAAATCATCCGGAAAATAGTCGAGTAGGGTAAACGGTCTCTCTCCGGAAGATCTGCCGTCTATATGTGCACTGTAGTTTTCAATTCCGCTACAGAATCCAAGCTCTGACATCATTTCAAGGTCGTATTCAGTTCTCATTCTCAAACGTTGAGACTCAAGGAGTTTGTTTTCCTTTTCAAATCGTTTTAGAGATTCCTGCAGCTCAACTTCTATACCTTTGATTGCACGATTCATTACAGCTGTATCTGCCATGTAGTGAGTGGCCGGAAATATTATAAGTTCTTCTAGGTCCTTTATGTGGTCTCCTGTGACAGGATCTACTTCAGTTATCCTGTCAACTTCATCTCCAAATAAAGAAACTCTAAACACAGTTTCTTCATACGCTGGATGAATTTCAATTGTGTCACCTTTAACGCGAAATTTACCACGGCTCAATGCCATGTCGTTTCGCTCATACTGCATGTCAATTAGACGACTCAGTGCTTCTCGTTGGTTAATTTCACTCTCAGTGCGTAATACCAACAATTGGCCTTCATACTGAGCAGGCGAACCCAGACCATAGATGCAGGAAACCGAAGCAACCACAATTGTGTCTCTTCGAGTCAGTAATGCAGATGTAGCAGAATGCCTTAACCGGTCTATTTCATCATTTACAGAAGAGTCTTTTTCAATAAAAGTGTCTGAACTAGGAACGTACGCCTCTGGCTGGTAATAGTCATAATACGAAACAAAATACTCAACTTTATTCTCTGGAAAAAATGAGCGAAATTCATTTGCCAATTGTGCTGCCAGAGCTTTATTAGGAGCGATTACTAAAGTGGGTCTTTGAACTTCTTCGATCGTCCATGCGACAGTGGCGCTTTTACCACTTCCAGTAATTCCTAAAAGTGTTTGAAATCTCTCACCACCATTTAGGCCATCTGCCAATTCTTCAATTGCCTTTGGTTGGTCCCCAGCTGGTTGAAAAGGCGCATCTACTTTGAATTTCCGCTCCACATAAAGAGGATACTGATCTATAAGCTTTGAAGCATGTTGGATCTATTGTTTGCTAATTAGCGATGGAAGCTCCCGACCGATTTCAGGCCTTTCAATAGATTCGATCCATTCCCAGCATTTATTGATTTCCTCCTCAAAAGCTTCTATTGAACTGTTGTTCTTAATCACATAATCAGCTATTTCGGCTCTTGAATCGCGTGATACTTGTTTTTCAATTCTTTTTCGAGCATCCTCTTCTTCGAAGGAGCGATGCTCTACTAGTCGTTCAACAGCAATCTCTGTATCAACGTCCACTACTACGATCGCATCAAAATTTCGGTAGCCAGATTCAACAAGTAGTGGGATTTCTAAAATCACTGTGTTGTCAGTATCTAAATGGACCCCACGTCTAATTGTCATTTCTTCTCGAACCGCAGGATGAACAATCTCATTCAACACTGTCAATTCCTCAGGGTTAGAAAAAACTATATTCGCTACCAATTGACGGTCAAGCTGCCCATCTGATGTCAAGATATCTGACCCCCATTTAGAAAGCATTTCTTCAAAGACTTTCTCACCCGGTTGTTGTAGATCTCTGACGATCTGATCTGCGTCTATTAAAGCGGCGCCATGCTTAACGAAACCGGCAGCCGCAGTGGATTTTCCGGACCCAATTCCACCGGTTAGTCCTATTTCAAGCAATTGTTAACCAGCTTAAAATATTTCTATTCCGGTGAATCTGTTTTTTCTTCTTCGGATTCATCTTGAGTACCTTCTTCAGAAGTATCAACTTCATCCGCCTTCATGTCATCTTCAGGTGCTTCCTCAGATTCAAGGGCTTCAACTACTTCTTCCTCTGTAGTAGAAGTTTCCGTCTCATTAGAAGATTCCGTTTGTTCTTCATCAGCTACCGCTGATTCAGTTGGATCATGTTCGTTGTAATACTCGGCCCAAGCTTCTTGACCTTCCGATGACTCAACACCTATATAGTTTCCTTCTTCGTCATAGTTGTGTTCACCAAAGTGTTCTTGGTACTCTGCGGCCACTACTCCACCTTCAGCTGCTTGCTTGATGGAAAGACTTATCCTTCTTCTTTCAAGATCAAGATCAATAATTTTCACCCATAATTCTTCACCAGGAGTCACCACTTGTTCTGGCAGCTCAACGTGATGCGCTGACATTTCCGAGATATGAACCAGACCTTCAATTCCTTCACCCACCTGAACAAAAGAACCAAATTGAATAAGTTTTGTAACTCGACCATAAACCAGCTCACCAACTTGATGACTGTCAGCAAATTCTTGCCAAGGGTCTTTTTGAGTAGCCTTTAAGGAAAGACTGATTCTCTCTCGACTCATATCGATATCTAAAACTTGAACCTCTATTTCGTCACCCACTGCAACTACTGAGCCAGGATGATCTACATGTTTCCAAGACAGTTCTGAAACGTGTATCAACCCATCCATTCCGCCGAGGTCAACGAACGCTCCGAAATTGACGACACTTGAGACGACACCCGGTCTAACTTCGCCTGACTTCAAGTTTGTTAGGAAATCTTCGCGTTCATCTTTTTGACTTTCTTCAAGCCACGCCCTACGAGACAGGACAACGTTATTTCGATTTCTGTCAAGCTCAATAATCTTTGTTTCAACAGTTGTTCCGATCAAAGGTTGGAGATCTCTCACTCTTCTAAGATCAACAAGTGATGCTGGGAGAAAACCTCTAAGTCCAATATCGACAATGAGTCCACCTTTTACTACTTCAATAACTGTTCCAGAAACCATTCCATCAGCTTCTTTTACTGCTTCTATATCGCCCCACGCTTTTTCGTACAAGGCACGCTTTCGCGAAAGAAGTAAGCGTCCTTCGGCGTCTTCACGTTGTAAAACCAATGCCTCAATCTTGTCGCCCATTTCCACAACTTCATTCGGATGAAGATTGTTTCGAATTGACAGTTCTTTTTGAGGTATAACACCTTCAGATTTATAACCGATGTCCAATAAAACTTCATCTTTATCGATTCTTACAACTGTCCCTTCAACCATTTGGCCATTTTCAATATCGACCATTGTCGCCGTATAGGCCTCCTCTAAGGAAAGCGACCCAAGGTCATTTTCAGTTATTGCACGAGGTGTGTATTCACCTTCGTTATCGAAAGATCCCATCGGCTGGGATTCAATTAGTGGAATTGTAGAAATCGGATCGGACACGTTGTTCTCATTGTTAGCGGGTATGGAAGGGAGTTTCCCTTTCTTTTTCAAGACGGATAAAGCCTATCGGGGAGCTATCGCATCGTCACCGATTATTGAGTTGCTTTTTCTGCCAATAGCAAAAACTCAGGATTTTCTATATCACAGGGCAACAATTTGTACTCGATTGGTGTGACTGACCAAATATTTTTTACTACTAATCCAACCTTTTGGCTCATTAACCGTAATTCTCTAGGTGTGAAGCACGTGGTCCACGTAACCGCTGCTTTTTTCTCGCCTCTCGTATTCATGATTTCTATATCTTCTCTGTTCACTCCGTTCAATGCATCAAAACTATCGTTATCACTTAAGTACTGAATCTGGAAGTATGAGGAGAAAGCTGACAATGCAAGCTTCCCTCCGGGTTTCAGAGCACGCGCCATATTTTCCAGAGCCCGCAAGTCCATATCTGGATTCTGAATTGAAGATTCAGGGTCACATAACAGACCAAAACCACCTTGACACATCGAGATGACCGCATCGAATTCATCTTCAAAATCCATTTCGCGAACGTCCTGTCTTAGAAAATTAGCTTTACTTTTTTCGTCACTTGCAAGTTTTATGAATTCATTTGAAATATCTATTCCGAGGACATCGATTTCTCGCTCTGCAAAAAGATGTGAGTGTCTTCCTGGACCGCACCCCACGTCTAATATTCGATCGCCTGGTTTGAGTCCGAGGACGTCATATAGGCAATCAACTTCATTTTCGGTCCCATATGTGAATGAATAACGAAGGTAAGCATCACCCAAATGTTGAGCAATAGGTTCGAACCAGTGTGAGTATTTTTCCTTATTATTCAATTTCAGCCTTTTGCGTCTGCCCAACTTTTTCCTGTTGCAATGTCAACTTTTAGTTCAACAGATAATTCGTAGGCATTTTCCATCTTTTTTTGAACCATACTTTTGACATCTTCCATCTCGCCATTAGCCACTTCAAGAATCACTTCATCATGTACTTGCAAAACTAAAGCGGATCTATATAACTCTTTTTGAAGCTCTTGGTCTATTGAAACTAAAGCCATCTTGAAAACATCAGCAGCTAAACCTTGTATAGGGGCATTCATTGCTTGTCTTTCACCAGCTTGCCTTATATTGAAATTGCTTGACAATAATTCAGGTATCTTTCGTCGCCTCCCTAACAGAGTTTCTGTATAACCTTTTTTTCTTGCTATCTCAATTGATTCGTTCATGTAATCTTTAACACCAGGGAATGCATCGAAAAATGCTTTAAGTATTTCGGATGCTTCGTCGACAGGAATATCCAATCTTTGAGCCAACCCGTAAGCTTCCATACCATATGCGAGACCGTACGAAACCATTTTTGCGCGGTTTCTGAGCGTCGAATCAATTTCTTCAGGTTTGATTCCCCAAGTTCGCGCAGCAACAGCAGTATGGATATCTTGACCATCATTAAATGCCGCTTTCAATTCTTTTTCATCCGCTAGATGTGCGATACAACGAAGTTCGATTTGGTTGTAATCAGCTACAAGTAGCAAATGCTTATCAGCAGGAATAAAAGCTTTGCGAAATGCTTTCCCTGCTTCAGTCCGTATTGGAATATTGTGCAAATTTGGTGCGTCTGAACTTAAGCGTCCAGTTCTTGTGACTGTCTGATGGAACGTGGCGCGTATCCTATTGTCTTCGTCTACAGAAGAAAGTAAACCTTCTCCATATGTTGATCTAAGTTTTTCAACTTCTCGGTAGGACAGTAATTTTTCGACAATGGGATGCGAATCCTTTAGTTTCTCTAACGTTGCAGCATCAGTTGAGTATCCTGTTTTTGTTTTCTTGCCGGGGGTTAGAGAAAGTTTTTCAAAGAGTATTTCTCTCAATTGTTTTGTTGAATTAACATTAAACTCTTCACCTGCTAGATCATGAATTTCTGTTCGAAAGCCATCACACTGAGTGGTGAATTCATCACGCAGTCTTTTTAATTCATCTACATCAACACCTATTCCTCGAGTTTCCATTTCTGCAAGGACACGAACTAACGGAATTTCCACATCTCTATTTAACTGATCCAGTCCGTTTGCTTTCAGAGCTTCATTCAATGGTTTATGCAGTTTCGCTATCGCTTTTGCGTTAACTATTGATTCATGTAGCTGATCATTTTCTGAATCGAAATTCAATTGTCCTTCTTTTTCGATTTCAGATGGAAAACATAGATCGGTATGTTTCGCTAAAATTTCAGAAAGAGGCTCAGAAGAGTCCGATGTTTCGAGAAGATATTGGGCAAGAGTAACATCTAGATTTATGTTTTGAAGAAATATTCCTCTTAATGATAACTGGCGATAACTTTTCTTTCCGTCATGAAGAGCTATCCCAGGTCCTTTACTTGAAAATAGTTTGTTTAGTCCAGCAACTACTTTCGGCGCTTGTATCACATCAGCATTCAACCAATAGCATTTTTCGCTATCGGCTAAAGCGAGACCTGTCAGGTCTCCTTCATGGCTACTCGACTCCGCTACTGAGATAGTTTCACCTTTAGCCAGTTTTTCAATTTCTTTAAGAGCTGCGGCTACATCGGCACAGGTTTGATATTCGAGGTCAAGCATCGAGTCTTTTAAGGGTTTTTTTGTCTCTTTTTCATTTACTTCAAAACCGACAGCTTCTGAAAGTCGCTTTTTCAAAGTATTAAGTTCGAGTTCGTCCAAGAAATTGTTTATCTCAGATTCATTTATTTCAGTGTTTTCAAGTTCGTTAAAATCAACTTCTAGTGGCACGTCACGAATAAGTGTCATCAGCTCTGCGTTAAGATGCGCCAAATCTTCATTTTCTTCAAGATTTTCTCTCAACTTTGGTGTTTGTTCAGATGTTGCAGAAAAAATTCCTTCTAAATTTTCATAAGCGTTTATGAGTTTGGCTGCAGTTTTTTCCCCCACTCCCGGGACACCTGGGAGGTTGTCAGAGGTATCCCCTCTTAAAGCGGCATAGTTAACATAATTTTCTGGAGTCACTCCCGTTCTTTCAAAAATTCCCTCTTCGTCGTAAAGAGCATAATCAGAGACACCTTTTTTGTTGTAAAGAACTTTGACGTGAGGATCTTCGACTAGTTGAAAAACATCCCTATCTCCTGTTACTACAATGACATCTTCGCCAGCGTCGCGACCCATTGTCGCTAAGGTTGCGATTATGTCATCAGCTTCAAAACCTTTCACGTCAATAACTCTGTATCCAAGCAATGAGACCATTTCTTTTACTAATGGGATTTGTTCATACAAAATATCAGGTTGTTTTTCACGATTTGCCTTGTAGGAAACATGTTTTATATGCCGAAATGTCTTTTCTGGCCTGTCAAAGGCAACAACTATTTTTCTTGGTTGTTGATCTTTAATTAGATTTACAAGCATTGAGGCAAACCCGTATACGGCATTTGTCGTCTGCCCTTTACTATTTACCATCTCTGGAGGCAATGCAAAAAATGCTCTGTAGGTAAGCGAATTTCCGTCAATGATCATTAAATCGGGCACGTTTCGACACTAGTCCCAACGGATTGCAAATGCTTAATATTAAGGCCGGAGACCCTCTGAAATTATTTTTTCTGCTATCTCAACCATTGTTTTTCGATCTGACATTGCCGTTGTTTGAATAAATTTGAATGCTTCATCCTCAGTTACAGATGAAGTGTCAATAAGTAACCCTTTAGCTTTTTCAATAATTTTTCTTGCATTAAGCCGATCTTCAAGTGTTTTTGCCTGATCGGTCAAGTCCCTCATTTCTTTGTGTCGACGTCGCGCTATTTCAATTGCGGGAACTAAATCACTCTGCTGGTAAGGCTTTACGAGATAGGCCAAAGCTCCGGCATCAACCGCTTCATCGATAAGTTCGCGTTGACTGAAAGCAGTGAGTATCACAACTGCCGTATCTTCTACCGACGCTATTTCGCGCGCTGCTTGAATTCCATCCATACCTGGCATTTTGACATCTAATATCACTACTTCTGGTTTGTGCTCGCTGACAAGCCTTACCGCCTCATCACCTCTTCCTGTCTCAGCCATGACTATGTATCCAGCATTTTCTAAAGTTTCGCGAAGATCCAAACGAATTATTGCTTCATCTTCTGCTATAACTACTCGAATTTTTTCCATTAAATGTTTTCTGTATTCAATTTGTCCAAAAGCCCGTCTTGGATTTCTTCTAATCGCTGTATTTCATTTCGTATCTTGTGACAATATTTTTCCATATTTTCAGATTGTCTTGCTGAATCTCTACGGTCATTGTCTGAAATCGCAGTCTCGGAAACTAGCGATCTGATTCGCGCTTCGTCAGCGTCATCTATAAGACTAATAAGCTGTTCTTCGGCTACAAGGAGATCTTCTTTTTCTTTTTTTATACGGCGAGAAATTTCCAATAGTCGTTTTTCTAAAGATTTTCTAAACATCAATACCATTCTAGAGGAAGAATGGTGATCTATTTATCAAGGAAATATCCTCCATTTCGGGCATATTGCTATGTGAGGAAAATCTATTTAATTTTGCCACTCTGTGTCATCTTGATCGCCACATCTGCATGTTCGAGTGAAAACGGTTGCGACCTTCCCCGTCAAGAGCCTTTAAGTTCTTCTTCAAGCCTTCATTTACTGGGAAATACTGAAGTTACTTGGGAAACGAATCCACCCACTTCAGGACCTCACTATCCTATTCCTCCAAAAGGTGGAAATTATGACTATGCCCTAAGCAACCTTGACCAGGTCTCTTTTCTTGAATCTGGTGGCGTGATAGTCCAATACCTCCCAGACATCAATGGAAATAACCATCCAAAACTTGCCTCTTTTGCCAGCAACTATGTAATTATTTCACCAAATGAAACATTGGAATCTCTTCTCGTAGCAACTGCGTGGACATGGAAGCTTTCTTGTAAAGAATACGACTTTGAGAGTCTTGCTAAATTTATAGCTGAACGTCAAGGAGAATTTTCACCCACTCATACGGATTGAGCTGTGTACCCTGGGTGGGACTTGAACCCACACGACCTTGCGGTCAAAGGATTTTGAATCCTTCGCGTCTGCCAATTCCGCCACCAGGGCAAGAATTTCAAAGTAGATGCGAAGCTCCCCTTCCTTCAGTATCTACTTTAGTTTCTTTTATGTAGCGAGATTAGTTTAACGGGCGATCTATTTTCTCGTGCCTATTCATCTTGTTTGACTTCTGTAAATTGTGACGCTCACAAAGTACGGATGATGGT
>PBYV01000081.1 GCA_002729765.1 Acidimicrobiaceae bacterium | reverse complement strand
CTTTCGAGTTGGGGCAACAATTTAATAGAGAGAGATTATGAACGAACGAATACACACAGTAAATGATTTTATAAGTGCTTGCGCGAGGATCATCCAAATGGAGAATCCTGAAGAAGCAGATGAATCAATACACCGAGTAGAGAACCAGGTCGTTGATTGGATGGTTGATGAAGATACTCGGGTTTCAATTAATCAGATGATTGAAGCAGTTAATGAATCAATTGGGATGCGGCATGAATTTAGCATCCACAATTATTAGAGAGAGATAATATGTCAGAATTACTGGAACAAAAATCCATTTTAGCAAAACTTATGGCGTCAGAAAATATATCTGTCCGCCATGCTAAAGTACCAACAGCTGGGTTTAACCCAAAGACGAGAACTTTGATTTTGCCTATTCTTAAAGAGATGGAAGGTGATGTCTATGATTTGTTCGTCTGTCACGAAGTTGGACATGCGTTGAATACACCGGCAGAGGGTTGGCATAGTGTTATTGAAAAAAGAGGTCCTAACTATAAGGGATTCTTGAATGTTGTAGAAGATGCGAGGATCGAAAAACTGATCAAAAAGAAGTTCGCAGGCGCTGGAAAGGCAATGGCTAAAGGATATAAGATATTAGTTCACGAAAGAGACTTTTTTGGTCTCAAGAAAGATAATATTGATATCAATTCTTCATCGCTGATCGATAAACTCAATATTCATTTTAAAGGTGGTCCTTTGGAGAACGTTCAGTTCTCTGAGGAAGAGAGACCATTTATTAAAAAAATGGAAGATCTTGAAACTTGGGAAGATGTTGAAAAGTTAACCGAAGAGCTTTGGAATTGGGCTGAAGACAATGAAGAAGATCAGATGTCCTGTACTGATGATATGTCAGATTCAGAATATTATGAAGAAGATGAGGATGATGAAGATTCTGATGATTGGGATTTCGATGAAAGGATGAGAAGGCAAAGGGAAACAGATGAAGAGAATGAATGTAACGCTCCAGTAGATAATTGTGATAACGAAGAAGAATCTAAGGGAGAAAATAAAGAAGATGAAGAAGGGCAAAGTGAGAACCAAACAGCACCTCAGGATTCTGTAGATAAAAAAGAAGAAGAAGGTGATGAAGACGGAAATACACAGTCCTCAGGTACGCAGGGAGGGTATGATCAATGGTATGAAGATGACCCTTGGAAATGGCAGCGCGAACCGAAATCAGAAACAGATAAGAATTTTCGTGTAAATGAAATTGAATTGATTTCAGAGGACGCAATGGATTTAGTGTATTATAATGCACCGACGATCGATCTAAAGTCTAAGGAGTTGATTATTAATTATAAGACATTACTGAAAAGAACTCAGGAAGCTATGGATACTCGAAGAGATTATTTGATAGCTAATCATAGAAACGATGGCGAAGAGCTCTGGGATAGAGAATATGAATTATCAATAGGATATGCGAGACAGTATCTAAAATATGTAGATAGTGAGAACAAGCCTGTTGTTAATTATTTGGTAAAAGAATTTGAAATGAAAAAGAAAGCGGCTGAATATAAAAGATCAATGACTGCTAATTCAGGTGTTATAGCGCTCTCAGATATTCACAAGTACAAATATTGTGATAATATTTTCAAGAAGATCACTGTTGTTCCGGAAGGTAAGAATCATGGACTCTATTTTCTGATGGATTGGTCAGGATCGATGAATGATAAAATAATGCCAACATTGATTCAGTTATATCAACTGATAGATTTTTGTAGAAAATGTAATATCTCACATGAAGCTTATGCGTTCACCGATTACGCGCATGATAATGAAGGCAATGAGGTTAAAGAAGAGGAATTTGGCAAGCCCTATAAACCAATTATAGATTCATTGGCAATAGGCGATCCGAGAACTCAATTGGTTGAAATATTTTCCAATAAGATGACTGCTAAAGAATATAAAGCACAGCGCGAGTATCTTTTGATGTCATTGCTACGATGTGATAGAGATTATCAAAGTGCAACGTGGGTTGATGAAAAGAAGCAGAGAGCGAAGTGGAAGAGAGAGGTAGAAGGAAAGAATGTAAAAGATCCAGTCGAAACGATTCCATATAAGATTTTCAGTACTTGGGGTTATGAAAATAAAGTTCAAACTTCATGGGAATGGCATTCAATTGGTCGAAACATCCGCTGGCCATTACAACGACTTTGTGGGACACCTTTGAATGATGCGATTATGATAAGCACAGCAAATGTTAAAAGGTTTCAGAGAGAAAATAATTTGGATATTGTTAATACAATTATTCTTACAGATGGAGAATCTAATTCCTCACATAATGTTTGGACGGATTACGATACTAACCACGGAATGTTTAACAAACGAATAAACACTTATGTGGATGAAAATAGAATTAAAATCAAATTGGTAGATCCGGAAACGAAAAAAGTTTTTGAGTGGACAGATTCGCACGGTTCTCAGCAAACGGAAAACTTTCTCAATTATTATAAATTCAAAACAGGTTCGAATATTTTAGGGTTCTTCCTGACATCAGCAGCTGGTGAAGCAGGTCGCAAAGTCGGCTGGAGTGAATGGGAACGTGAAGGAAAAAGTCAGTATAATCGAGAAGGATTTGTAATTGTTGAAGACAGAGGATATGATGAACTCTATATAATTAAATCACACGCAACTGTAGCAATGGAGGAAGGAATAAAAATCGACACAAGTAAGACAAACTCAACTGCATCGATCGCTCGAGCGTTTAAAAAGTTTCAAAAAGGAAAGCTGGATAAGCGAATAATGCTTCAGAGATTTGCAGAAAAGGTGGCTTAATGCAATTTTGTTTCATAATGATTTCAATGAGATACCTTTAAGTGATTGAAATCGTTGACAAACAAAACCGTTGACATTTTGATAAGAATGCTGTATAATATATACATAATAACAATAATATCATAAGCGAGAGAGGTTATATGATGAACAGAGAACAAATAGTTGAAACCTGGAAAACCAAACACGGTGAACAAACGATCTTAGATCGTTCTCAAATAAATGAGATTGCTGAGGATTTGGATTTCACTGAGCCTAATCAGAATTTTCTAGGTAAACTTCGAATAGGACGAAACCAATTTTCAATTGCAAATTATGGAAAAAATATGACGGCGCCAGCTGCTAAGTGGGGCGATAAGTTCCGCAAACCGAAAGCGCTTAAAGATATTAAAGAAGTGCAACACGAAACCACAATTAAGAAAGTAGATGAGAGCATCTCTTTCGTTCCCGAAAAAGATCCTAACTATATTAAAGCAGGTTATTATAAGGAATTGATACAGATATTCAAATCTGGAATGTTTGTACCTTCTTTTATTACTGGCTTATCTGGAATGGGTAAAACCAAAGAGGTTTTCGAAGCCGCAGCCGGCACGAAACGCGAATTAATTCGAGTTAATATTACCATTGAAACAGATGAAGATGACCTTTTAGGTCACTATGTTTTGAAAGATGGTGAGACCATTTGGGAAGACGGACCAGTTATTGTTGCGATGGAACGTGGTGCAATATTACTTTTAGATGAGATTGACCTTGCCTCAAATAAGATCATGTGTCTCCAACCAGTACTCGAAGGCGGAAGCATTTTCTTGAAAAAGATTAATCGTCTTGTAAAACCATCTCCAGGATTTAACATTGTCGCGACTGCTAATACAAAAGGAAAAGGTAATGATGATGGAAGATTCATAGGTGCAAACATTCTCAATGAAGCTTTCCTTGATCGTTTTCCAATTACATTCGAACAAGATTACCCTCCAACACATGTCGAGAAGAAAATTGTTAATAAGATTCTTGAGAATCATGGAGTAACAGATAATGAATTCGTTGACCATTTGTGTCAGTGGACTGATGTTATTCGCAGGACATTTGCTGATGGTGGGATTGATGAAATTATCTCCACTCGTCGTTTAATTAACATCGTCACATCGTACATGATATTCCAGAACAAGGAAAAGGCGATCGAATTTTCGATCAATCGATTCGATGATGATACGAAAACAGGTTTCATGGATCTTTGGACTAAGGTAGATCCTAGTGCAACACCTGATGAGTTAGAGGATAATAGCATGCACGTACAAGATGGTACGACAAACCCTGAACCCGATGAAGAACCTAATTCATAATAAAATAAATTTAATCCTTGACATTATATACATTATCAGCTATAATCAATACAAATAGTTGATAGTGTATGTTTGTGTTTAGTTAACGAGATAATAGAGGAGTTTAATGCAGATTGAAGTACCAATAGCAGATTTAAGAAAGAAAAAGATATTTGTTGCAACGCCAATGTATGGTGGTATGTGCAGTGGAATGTATACGAAAGCGTGTGCTGATTTAGCAACAACCGCTACAAAGTATCAAATAGATCTTAAATTCTTTTATCTGTTTAACGAATCATTAATTACTAGAGCTCGAAATTATTGTGTCGATGAGTTCTTGAGATCAGAATATACTCATCTCATGTTCATTGATAGCGATATTTGTTTCGATCCAAACTACGTTCTAACATTAGCCGCTCTATGCGATGAAACAAAACCAATTGTTGGTGGCATATATCCTAAGAAGTGTATTGCTTGGGAAAAGGTACGTAATGCTGTTGATAAAGGATTAGCCGATGAAAATCCAATGCTCCTCGAGAAATTTACAGGCGACTTTGTCTTTAATCCAACTGGCGGAACACAAACAATATCCTTATCAGAACCCGTAGAAGCTTTGGAAATTGGAACAGGGTTTATGATGATTCGGAGAGAAGCTTTAGAAGAATTTGCGAAAGCATATCCTAAGTTTCGATATAAACCAGATCATAATCGATCAGACCATTTCGATGGTTCCAGATATATTCATGCATTTTTTGACACCATTATTGATAATGATCAATGGATGGGAGAAGGTAAATCTGAAGGGTCTGATCGTTATCTTTCGGAAGATTATATGTTCTGTCAACTATGTCAGAAGATCGACATTAAAACTTTTTTATGTCCTTGGATGAAATTACAGCACGTTGGAACATATGTGTTTAATGGTAATTTGCCAGATATGGGCGCATTAGAATATGCCGCTCACGGATATGATACTGAGAGTAGACCTTTCTTAGAAGATCGTAAAAAGAAGTTATCATCGCAAGGGATGAATAGAAAGGATAGGAGGGCTCTTGCGTCTAAAAAGCGAAAAGATAAAAATAAGAAAACTACTAAATTAAAAACATCACCTACAGAAAGCCCCAACCATATATAGGAATAAAATGATTATACATAATGAGACTATCGAAGTATTGAAGAACTTTGCTGAGATTAATCAGAGCCTGGTTATCGAAGCTGGAGACACAATTAAGACAGTCAGTGAACAAACAAATGTTTTAGCAAAAGCTAAACTCAACCAAAGCTTTCCTCAGGATTTTGCTATATATGATTTGAATAAATTTTTAGGAGTGCTTTCTTTATTCACAGAACCACAATTTGAGTTTAGTGAAAAATCAGTCACCGTTCAATCCAGTGTTGATGCAAATAATTTTCAAGCTGGTGATTCTGTTGCTGAATATCAATTCGCAAATATGAGTCTCTTTGAAAATGAGAAAAAGATTCTCGCGAAGGATATTCAATTGCCATCTGAAGATGCAGACTTTAGATTAGATGAAAAGTTTTTCATTGCAATAATGAGGGCAGCAGGAGTAATGAGTTTACCTGAGATCGCGGTAGTAGCAAGCGACGGAAAACTTAAAGTTCAAGCGAATGATTCTAAGACATCTGTGGATAGTTACGCAGTCGATTTAGGACCTTCGGATGCCAATTTTAGAATGATTTTCAAACTAGAAAATCTTAAACTTTTGAAAGGGTCTTATGATGTTAAGATATCAGATAAAGGCTTAGGACATTTTAAAAATATCAGTAGAGAACTTGAGTATTGGATTGCGACTGAACAAACAACATAAGGATTATGGCAGATAATATATTATGGGTAGAAAAATACCGACCACAAAAGGTATCAGAATGTATTTTACCAGAACATCTAAAAGAACCGTTTGAATCTTATGTAGCTTCAGGTAATATACCGAATCTTCTTTTATGTGGTGGACCTGGCATGGGGAAGACTACAGTTGCGAAGGCAATGTGTAAAGAGATCGGCTTAGACTATTTGATTATCAATGGTTCTCAGGAATCTGGTATTGATTTATTAAGAGTTAAGTTAGAAAATTATTGCAGCAGCGTTTCATTGATTGGTGGTCGCAAGGTAGTTATTATAGATGAGGCTGATTATTTGAATCCTCAATCTACACAACCAGCAATGCGTGGCTTTATTGAGCGATTCGCTGATAACTGTAGTTTCATTTTCACATGTAATTATCTTAATAGAATTATCGATCCTATTCATTCTCGATGTTCGGTGGTTGAATTTAAGGTAGATAAAAAAGAATCTCCTAAGATAGCGCAACAGTTATTAGAGAGAATCACAACAATTCTTAATGAGAATAAGGTTGAGTTTAACGAAAAGGTTGTTGTTGAACTCATTATGAAGTATTATCCTGATTTTAGAAGAACATTAAATGAATTACAGCGTTATAGTAGTAGTGGACAGATTGATAGTGGAATCCTCAGTTTGCTCTCAGATAGCGATTTTAATGCGCTTATTAACGCGTTAAAAGAAAAGAACTTCACAAAGGTACGTAAATGGGTGGTTGACACAAGTCATACAGATGCTAGGACAGTATATAGAAAATTATATGATAATTTACATGAGCATTTGACACCTAATACATTACCACCCGTAATACTCTTATTAGCTGATTATCAATATAAGAGTGCATTCGCGGCCGATCAAGACATAAATCTTACAGCATGTTTAATTGAAATCATGGTAGAAGGACAATGGCAATGAACCCCTTTGACTTTGTAAATGATATTAATTACAAGAAGAAAGATTTATTGAAAGACGATATAGATAATCAATTAGAAAGTCAATATAAACCGTTTCTCGTTAATCGATCTTTAAGTTTTAACTTCGATACGATTCTCCAAGCTAATGAGATGAATATTAGAACTTATCTGGATAGCAAGCTTCAATACCACTATTTGCTAAATATTATCAGACCCAAGAATAGATTTGGTCGATGGCTCAAAGCTGAAAAGTACGAAGCCATAGATCTTATCGTTGAACATTATGGATACAGCCTTCAGAAAGCGCGAGAGGTTGTTGATATCTTCAGTGATGAGGATCTGAATAATCTTAGGCAAGAATTATTTACAGGTGGATTGAAGGAGAACAATGAGTGTAGAGATAGAATCTCTAGTCGAAATCAAGTTGAAACAGCCCGATGATTTTTTAAAGGTAAAGGAAACACTAACTAGAATAGGTGTGGCTTCTAAGAAGGATAAGATATTATATCAATCTTGTCATATACTTCATAAACAAGCCAGATATTACATCGTTCATTTTAAAGAATTGTTTATGTTAGATGGAAAACCATCTAATTTTTCGGATAATGATGCCGCAAGGCGTAATACAATAGTCAATTTATTAGCCGAATGGGATCTGGTTCAGAAAGTTGATAGTGAAAAAATTAATGATGATAACGTAGTTCCAATTAATCAATTAAAGATTATATCTTTCAAAAAGAAAGATGAATGGGATTTAGTTGCGAAATATAATATAGGTAATAAAAAACATGACGACATTAAGTTTGAAAGCCCATAAATTATATCCAGACGTAAAGCTTCCAGTATTTTCCACAAAAGGTTCAGCATGTTTTGATATACATGCATATTATACACCGGAAATAGGATGTAGGTTTTGGAATGATAATAGAAAAGATTTTATTGAAAGACACGATAAAAATATAACAATACATCCTTTTCAAAGAGTCTTAGTGCCGACAGGAATTATTTTAGATATACCACCTGGACATTCAGTAAGAATACATCCAAGATCCGGAACAGCGATTAAACAAGGAATGAGTTTTATTAATTGCGAAGGAGTGATAGATTCTGATTATGTTGAACCATTATTCATTCCCGTGGTTAATTTATCAGATGTTCAGTCGATCGTTATAAATAATGGTGATAGGATCGCACAAGGAGAACTTGTGAGAGATTTACATTATAATATAGAAGAAATTAAGTCTCCGCCTAAACAGAAAACCAGCCGTGATGGTGGTTTTGGAAGTACAGGCAAATGAGACGTAAAGTAGTAGGGCACAGTTTTGACTTAGAAGTTTTTGAAGAAGTTATAACTGATCCTGAAACCGGCACTACAGAGTTTGACGAATGTGGAACATATAGTGCCAACTCCATAATACACTTATTATGGATTGTGTTCAAACATAGATTTGAACATTTTATAGCAGGAGAAGGTTGGAGAGACTAATCTTCTCTTAATACAACATTGAGAATTGCTTGCGTAAGGGTTCTCGATGATCTTATTAACGTCTTTGCTTAAAGAAGGAGGACATATGTTAACAACTAACGCACTTTCCATGTTTCCCACCCATAAACAGTTAGAACAAGCATTAGGTCGATCAGTAGGTTTTGATAATCTATTTGATAGATTCATTGAGTGTAGTAACACTATTCCTAATTCAGGATACCCACCTTATAATCTTAAAAAGGATGGTGAGGATTATACTCTTGAAGTTGCTGTTGCGGGATTATCCGAAAAGGACCTTTCGGTAAATGTTGAAGATGGAACGTTGACTATTTCAAGTCAAACGGAAAAATCTGAAGAAGAATTTCTTCATCAGGGAATCGCCAGACGCTCTTTTAAGAGGTCCTGGACTCTTGCTGATGATATGGTAGTTAAAGCCGCTAAATTAGATAGTGGAATGCTAACCATTGCCTTAGAACGAATTGTTCCTGAGGAAAAGAAATCAAAGCAGATCCCTATTGTTACGAAGTAATATCGTAAATCCAAAAGAGGGTGCGTTATAAATATGCATATAGAATTATGTTTAACAAACCCTCTTTTATAGTTGACATTTCAGTTGTTTTCAACTATAATTATACAATAGGAATTTACAATGAGCGCAATAAAGTTATTAAATACGGATGAAGATATTAGAGTCGCACCTAACTTTACTCTTCCTGAACTTGTGAAAAGTTCAACAGCAGAAAGAATGGGAATATCAAATATGCCCGATTCTGCACAGATTTTAGTTAACCTCGTAAATGTTGCAAATCATATTTTACAACCGGCAAGAGATGAATTCGGACCACTGCGTGTGAATAGTGGCTATAGAGGGCTTGCTTTGAATAAGGCAGTTGGAGGATCTAAGACAAGTCAACATTGTTTTGGTGAAGCAGCTGACTTTGAAAGTTCCAGGATAGGTAATTATAAATTAGCATGCTGGGTTAGAGACAATTTAGATTTTGATCAACTAATTTTAGAATTTTATACTCAAGGCGAACCC
This sequence comes from Acidimicrobiaceae bacterium, assembly GCA_002729765.1. Classification (GTDB taxonomy): domain Bacteria; phylum Actinomycetota; class Acidimicrobiia; order Acidimicrobiales; family MedAcidi-G1; genus MedAcidi-G1. The sequence goes on along the minus strand of PBYV01000081.1, from coordinate 71,020 downwards.
AGTAGCGGTTGGGTACATTGCTCTTATAAAACAAATGGCCAGAATCGCAAAAAGATTAATACTGCTTTGAGAATTAAAGGAAAAACTGTTTACAAGCCAGGATTAATTCAATGAACAGATTATTAATACTTCCTCTTTTAATATATCTTCAATTTCTTTATCTGATTGGAGCATATAGGGGTAGGAGCAAGATTGATGATCAGATATTATGGACACGAAAGAAATTAGAATCTTACGGACATAAACTAGACTACAGTAAAATCGACTACTTCCAAAAATGAAATTTTATACAAATGTACACCAAGTCGGTGATCATGTTTTAGTGAGAGGATATGAAAATGGTCAACGTTTCGATGATCGTATTGAATATCATCCCACAGTATATATCCCCACTCAAGAAAAATCAAAGTTTAAAACTATTGATGGTAAAACATTAGCACCTATCAAACCAGGCACAATAAAAGAAACAAGAGACTTTATTCGTAAGTATGATGGGGTAGAAAATTTCCAAATTTACGGAATGACTGCTTGGAGATATAGTTATATTTACGATGAGTTCCCTAAGGATAGGGGAATTGATTATGACTTTTCACAATTAATAGTTGCTAGTATTGACATAGAGGTTGCCTCAGAACATGGATTTCCAGATCCAATACCCGCTTCTGAAGAGATACAAGCAATAACTGTTGGAGCAAAAGGAAAATATTACGTGTTTGGATGTGGTGAATACAATAATACAAACCCCGCTGTTGAATATTTTCATTGTGCAGATGAGAATCATTTGATTGAAGAGTTTCTTTCATTTTGGGAAAAGTTAGCACCAGACATTGTTACGGGATGGAATATTCAGGGATTTGATATACCATATTTGGTTAATAGAACTAGTAGATTATTTGATAAAAAGACTGTTAAAAGATTATCGCCTTGGAGAATGGTTAATGAACGATCAACAACTTTTAGAGGTAGAGAAACAATCTTTCATGATCTTATTGGAATATCTGTAATTGATTATATAGATGTATACAGAAGGAATTCACCACCATCAGAAAGCTATAGATTAGATTATATTGCTTCCGTTGAATTAGGTGAAAGGAAATTGTCTTTCGAAGAATATGGAAACCTTCATACATTGTATAAAGAGAATTATCAATTGTTTATCGATTATAATATTAAAGATACTCAGTTAGTAGAACGATTAGAAGAAAAGAAAAAATTAATAGAGATGGTGGTTGCACTGGCTTATGAAGCAAAGGTTAACTATCAAGATACATTTGGAATGGTTATGATGTGGGAAGTGATTCTTGCAAATGATCTAATGAATAGAAATATAATAGTACCACCTAAAAAAGATAATACAAAAAATGCGGCTTACACCGGCGCGTATGTAAAAGAGGTTCAAGCAGGCTTACATAATTGGGTTGTTAGTTTCGATTTAAATAGTCTATATCCTCATTTAATCATGCAATACAATGTTAGTCCTGATACTATTTTAACAGGTGTTACAGAGCCATGTCGAGTCGATTCTTTATTGCATAAGGAAATAGATTTAAACAAATATTATGATAAAGATATTATCATCGCTCCTAATGGACAAGGATTCAGAAAAGATGTACAAGGATTCTTGCCTAGAATAATGCAAGAGAAGTATGATAATCGCGTCATCTTTAAAAAGAAGATGATTGAGGCTAAGAAGAAATTAGAGAAAGCGACTGATCCAGATGAAATAGAAAAATTAAAAAAAGAAGCAGATTCCTTTGGCAATAAACAAACAGCTATGAAGTTAATGCTTAATAGTGTTTATGGTGCTTTCGGGAATCCATATTTTAGATTCTTTGATTTGAGAATATCTGAAGCTATTACATTAGGGGGGCAACTCAGTATTCGTTGGGCAGAATCGGTGGTCAATAATTATCTTAATAAAGTTATGGAGACAGAAGAAGAAGATTATGTACTCGCATCGGATACTGATTCCCTCTATATTACTTTAGGGAAGTTAGTAGAAAAAGTATTTCCGGAAAATCCAGATCCCACAAAAGTTATTAATTTTCTAGATAAGGTATGTGAAGAGAAGCTCCAAGGAGTGATTGATAATGGATATGCGGATCTCGCAAATTATACAAATGCTTTTGATCAGAAGATGTTTATGAAAAGAGAATGTCTAGCTGACAAAGGAATATGGACAGGGAAGAAACATTATATTCTTAATGTCCATGATAATGAAGGAGTGAGATATACTAATCCACGACTTAAAGTTATGGGGATCGAATCTGTTAAATCCTCAACGCCAACATCTTGTAGAGATAAGTTGAAAAAGTCTTTTGATATTATCATTAATCAAGATGAGGCAGCCATTCAAAAATTCATCGCGGATTTTAGAGAACAGTTCGAAAAAGAACCTATCGAAAATATTGCGTTTCCTAGGTCAGTCAAGGGAATTGAAAAGTATAATGGTGGTAAAGATATTTACGGTAAAGGGACACCTGTGCACGTAAAAGCAACTCGCTTATATAATCACTATTTAAAGCAGAAGCAGTTGCATAAAAAACATCCTTTTATTCAAGAGGGTGAAAAGATTAAATTTGTCTATTTAATACAGCCCAATCCTATCAGGGATAGTGTCATCGCTATGATGGAAGGTTTACCTGAAGAATTTGGGCTACATGATTATATTGATTATGAAAAGCAATTTGAGAAGTCTTTTAGAGGTCCATTGAATGAAATTTTAAAAGTAATTGGATGGTCACCAGAAAAAACTAGCTCATTAGAGTCGTTTTTTGTATGATAAATAAGTAATAAGGTTTGTTATGAAGGACATGAGAAAACTATGGTATAGCTGGCAGGAAATGTGTTTGGATGTAAATCAGCTCTGTCGTGACATTACATTGGATAAGTTTGAACCTGACGTTATCGTCGGTTTGAGCCGCGGAGGTTTAACTCCAGGCGTTATGATGTCTCACTGGTTAAAAAAACCGTTTAAGCCTGTGAAAAGCGCTCTTAGAGATTTTCCCGAATGGGAAGATTATCTGCCAAGGAAGACAGATAAGAGGGTATTAATTATAGATGATATATGCGATAGTGGTGAAACATTTGAGCGCATATCTCAATATATAAACGGGCCGAGAGAAAACACGCCTTTACAACTTCAGTGTGACGTAAGATTTGCATCACTCTGGTGGAATAATGAGGTAGATTTTAAACCTCATTACTATGTTAGAGAAGTCGCTAAAGATACTGAGAAACTTTGGATACATTTTCCTTGGGAATCTTGGTGGAGTGCTCCGCTAACATTATTTAAACAATCCTAACAATAATGGAGTCATAACACATGTTAGATCAAGCAATAGGTTGGATTAAAAGCCTAACAGAAGCAGGACTCGCGCTAATAGCATTAGGCGTGGTTCTTCAAATTCTTTTTGGAGCAGCTGTACCTTTTATTGGCCTCGACGTCATCGGTTCAGTCACCTCTTTAGTTAAATCCCTTGGTTCAGAAGGATTAGTTGGTTTAGTGGCCATCTGGGTTCTCTGGGGAATTTATTCTAAGTAACAACACTTAAGAAATGGGGCTTCGGCCCCCTTTCTGAAATTTAAATAATGAAAAATGTCATTTCAGGTTCCGATAATTAATTTTAAAAGTGATTCTTGTGAAGAGCAAATGTATAATGCTTATACAACTGCGGGATTCGCAGTATTCACTAATGTTTATGATGAATGGTTATCGGAATTCCAAGACTGGAAATATCTTACAGAAGAGTTCTTTCAATTACCATTAGATGTGAAAAAGAAATATGTATATAATGGAGTAAAGGGTTCATCAACATGTCGTGCAGGCTGGGGTGAGATGGGATATATTCAGAGTCGAGATGGTGATTCGAAAGAATCATATAATTGGATTGAACCAGCAAGAATGCAAGAACAATATTGGCCTACAGAAATTCCAAAGTTTAAATCATTAGCTCAATCTATCCTTCAGATTTCTCAACGTCTATCTTATCAATTTTTCAATAAGTTTGAAAGTATATTCAAACATAAAAAAGGATATTTAATAGATAAGCATATGAGTGGTTATGTTAATATGAGAATGTTTCATTACCCAGCGCATGAGAGGCAAGAGGAACATGAGTCTGGAGGAGAACATACTGATTATGGTTCTATTACTTTACTCTTTCGTTTCGATGATGTTGGTGGTCTACAAGTACAGGATAGAGAAACGGATGAATGGATTGATGTTCCTATAATAAAAAATTCAACAGTATTAAATATTGGAGACATGTTTCAAAGATGGTCTAATGACACATTAAAGTCAACTAATCATAGGGTTGTTAATACAGTTCATGCAAAATCTCGTTATTCAATGCCTTATTTTATAGATCCTGGTTATAATGTATTAATTAAGAATTTTACAAACGACCCGGATAAACATTCCCCAATTACCACCGATGAATATTTTAAACAGACACTAGCTCAACACAATATCGAACAGAGTTGGGAACAACAGATTAATTAAAAAGGAATATTATGATGCCCTTAGCAATTGGATTATTTAATGTCATTTCTGGATTAGTAGTTGACAGAGCCACAGACTTAGCAAAAGAACATGTGGATAAAATGATAAATGATGTCCTACCAAAAGATACAAAAAAAGCTTTAGATAAAATTATTAAAGAAGATCCCGCGCATGCATTTAAAGATGCAAAATCAGCATTACAGGGTGCAGTAGAAGGAAAATTGCCCGTCATTAAAGCTGACGGAACAGTCTTACCAATAGAATTTACAGTAAAAGTTTCATATGACCCTGGCACTGGTAAAATTGACATTAAAAAGTCTTGATTTTTTTTATTGGTTATATTATAATAGAAGTTTATATAATGATTAAGTGAAAGGTGATATGAGTGATTATTTCGGAGAAATGTTAAAAGTAACTTCAAACGAGTTCGGATCAATTGTGAAGGATGGTGTTGAAGCAGGCGATGTAGAAAGTTTTATTGATTCAGGTTCATATATTTTAAACGCATTACTTTCAGGGAGTATTTACGGTGGGCTACCTTCTAACAAGATTACAGCATTCGCAGGTGAAAGTTCTACTGGAAAAACCTTTTTTGTATTGGGTTGCGTCAGACAGTTTCTCGCAGATAATCCTACTGGTGGGGTTATATATTTTGAAAGTGAATCTGCCTTAACTAGAGATATGATAGAATCAAGAGGAATTGATTCGTCTAGAATGGTTATCTTACCTGTTGCAACAGTTCAGGAATTCAGGACACAAGCAACGAAAGTTTTAGAAAGACATTTAGAAGAACCTGAAAAGAATCGGCCGCCAATGATGATATGCCTTGATTCATTAGGCAATCTATCTACCACTAAAGAAATGGAAGATGTTAGTGACGGTAAAGATACTAGAGATATGACCAGAGCACAAATGGTTAAAGGAACGTTTAGAGTTCTCACTCTATTAGGTGGTAAAGCGAAGGTTCCCCTTGTTGTTACCAATCACACATATGATCAAATAGGAACACTGTTTCCACAAAAAATAATGGGTGGGGGAACCGGCCTACACTATGCTGCTTCATCTATTGTTTTTCTTTCTAAGAAAAAAGAAAAAGATGGCACTGAGGTAATTGGGAATATAGTTCATTGTAGAACATATAAATCCCGACTTACAAAAGAACATAAAATGGTTGATGTCCTTCTTACATTTAAAGAGGGATTGAATAGATATTATGGACTAGCTGAATTAGCTGAGAAGTATGGAATCTTTAAAAAGGTTTCAACTAGATTAGAAATGCCGGATGGTGAAAAAGTATTTTTGAAATCCGTTTTAAAAAATCCTACAAAATATTTTACAAAAGAAATTCTCGATCAGATTGATGATGTCGCTAAAAAAGAATTTTTATATGGTGAAATGGGAATAGAAGAAGACTTAACTCTTGAAAATGATAGTAAAGAAAGTTAAAGTAGTGGAATTAACATTAGAAGATGGTTCTAAAATGATTTGTCGTGGAGGTGAAGAAGCGGTTTTTAGAGCTTGGAATATTTACCCAATAGTTTCTGCTAGATGGACTGGAGAAGAAGAAACAATGCAATGGGTATCGGAAACACAAAATGATAATGAGGAGTAATAATGTCTAATGGACTTATGGAAGTCTTAGGTGAAGATCTGAAGACATCTAGAACAAGTGATTTAAGTATAGCTGAACAAACGCGGCAAAATAGAGCACGCAATATCCCAAGGCCCGCATTTAATGAAAATGGAAAACCAATTTTAACATCTGTCTGGATACCAAGTACAGAACAACTACACGAATATAGGACTGATCCATTTTTAAAATCTATAAAACTTACAGGAAGAACATTTCCACACGTTGTTGAAAATCTTGTTTTATTATATTCTGATAAAGGGGATATAGTTTATGATCCTATGATGGGTACAGGAACTACTTTATATGTTGGACATAAACTAAACAGAGATGTGCGAGGAAGTGATTTAAATTCAGATCGCGTAAGATTATTCGAAGAACGATGGCGCAATTATGTTGGTGGTGAAATGCCATCAGCTGTTCCAGCATCAGCAGAAGAAATACCAATGGAGGATAATAGCGTGCAGTTGTTGATAATGTCTTTTCCTTGGTTTGATAGTTGGACTTTTGGAGAATCGAAAACAGATGCTAGTATGGAAAACAGAAAATCATTTGATGAGTTTTTAGAACAAGCAAAGAAGGTTTATGTTGAATGCGGTCGTGTAGTAAAACCGGGTGGTTATATAGCTAATATTTTAGGCAATGCATATCACAAAGGTGTATTTTATCCTGTGTGTATGAGGATGCCTCAAGTAATGTTAGATGCTGGATTGGAATTACATTATCAATTTTGGAATTTACGAAACACTGCAGAACATTTGAAAGTGCCTTTCAATAGAAGTGGAAGAGATACTAAAGTCAAAAAGGCTGATAAAGGACATGCTTGGGATGTTCACGAAGATATAATGATCGCGAGGGTTCCTGAATGACTAATGAATTAACCAAAGAAGATTACGACAGAATTGATAGTTATTATAGTTTAGTTCCTCATCCGGAATTTCCCGATGAAGTTGAGCAAATGTGTGTTCAATTAAAAACGGGCCCTTTTGAAGGAACTATTATAAAATATGGTAAGTTTCAAATAGCACCTCCGGATGAAGAGGGAGAAAGTAATGCGAAATATGAATACGACGTTGTCTCAGTTCCACCTGAATTACAAGACGTTGAACATTCTGATGAAGAAGGTGTTGAATTTGAATATATGATCGGAGAAATCTTAGTTAAACTATTGTGGGATAGACACATAGAAACATTAAAAGAAGAAAATAAGGAGATTAAAACTAATGACGGGATCGTTGGAGAGGATAGAGAGACTGATACTATCACATTTAATACACAATGAGAATTTTTCACGTAAAGTCGTTCCCTATGTAAAAGCTGAATATTTTGAAGATACATCTGAAAGGATGGTCTTTAAATTAATACAAGAATATATTTTAAAGCATAACGATCTTCCTACCAAACAAAGTTTATCAATCGATCTAGATCAGCTAGATGGTGTTCATGAAAGTGACTATACTAAATCTAGTGAAATAATCCATTCCTTAAATAAGCCAGAGAGTACAGATATCACACCTTGGCTTGTAGAACAATCAGAAACATTTTGTCAAGATAAAGCAATATATAATGCTGTAGTAAATGCTATTGCTATTCTTGAAGGTAATGAAAAGACACATCTTTCTAAAGGAGCAATTCCTACTGTCTTATCAGATGCATTGGCTGTTTCATTCGATCCACATGTCGGTCATGATTTTATTGAAGACGCTGAAAATAGATTTGAATTTTATCATAGGGTAGAAGAAAAACTTGAGTATGATCTTGAGATGTTTAATAAGATCACTAAAGGCGGGTTACCTAAGAAGACTTTAAATATTTGTTTAGCAGGCACCGGTGTAGGTAAATCTTTATTCATGTGTCATCAAGCGGCCGCGGCACTTTCAGTTAATAAAAATGTATTGTATATTACGTTGGAGATGGCTGAAGAAAGGATCGCTGAAAGAATAGATGCAAATCTTTTAGATATTCCTATGAGTCAATTAGAAGAAATTCCAAGAGATATGTATAAAAAGAAAATTGATAAGCTCAAAGGGAAAACTAAAGGTAAGGTGATTATTAAGGAATATCCTACTGCATCTGCCAGTGCTATGCATTTTAAAAACTTATTAGGTGAATTAAACTTGAAACGTAATTTCGTTCCTGATATAATATTCATAGATTATTTGAATATATGTACTTCTTCTAGAATAAAGGCGGGGGCTAATGTTAATTCGTACACCTATATTAAATCCATTGCAGAAGAACTGAGAGGATTAGCTGTAGAATATGATGTACCAATTGTATCCGCAACTCAAACAACAAGAACAGGATTTACAAGTACCGATATTGGATTAGAAGATACTTCTGAGAGTTTTGGTTTACCAGCAACGGCTGATTTTATGTTTGCACTTATATCTTCTGAGGAAATGGAAGAATTGAATCAATTGCTTGTAAAACAATTAAAAAACAGATATAATGATCCTACATCATATAGAAAGTTCATAATAGGAGTAGATAGAAGTAAAATGAGATTATATGATGTAGAACAAAAAGCTCAGGAGGATATATCAGATAGCGGACAAGATGATGAACCATTATTTGATACATCTACAGGTAATAGGATGAGAAACAAAGCAGACTTCGGTGGATTTCAATATGAATGATTTAGAATTTGTTAAAGCCTCATTAAGTTGTTTAGACCCGGTTTTTAAAGAATTTAAAAAAGCTTATAATTTGAAATCTAATCGTTATATTAGAAATTGGCATGCATGTGCTAATAAAATGGAAAGTCTTTTGGAAAAGGATTTGGGGTTCTCATGTTACGTTACCATACGAAAAGATAAAGATCATGCATTATATGATATGACTTTTGATGGCGCAGCCAATGTTCCGGAAGAACATTTTTCAGAATCAGAATTGGAGATAACAGTTAACCTATCTCCAGAGATGTATACACAGCAATTATTTGTACCAGAATCAACTTGGAAAAAATATAAACAACATTTCACACTTACCTTTATACATGAACTAACACATTCTTTACAATTCGATAACGGAGACACACAAAATGATTATGAGGATTATTTTTCTAGCCCGTTTGAAATAGATGCATATAGTTCAGAATTAGCCTTCGATATGTTTCTTTATGCCAAGCCAAAAACACAATGTGAGGCATTTATGAGATATTCTAAAATAAAAGACCGAAAAATATTTGAAAAGTTCACGAATCTAACCGAAAAGAAATACGGTTATCTTAAAAATAATAAATAAGATCATACTACTTTTTTGAGGAGAAACTAATGGACAATATAAAGAATTTGCACGAAACTGCCAACGAAGTTCTAGCAGAAGCTGCCGTAAGTCAGTTAGCTGTAAAATCAATGGAAGACGTTGCTAAACGTGCAAACAGTATTGCGAGATGGGCTCGTAATAATGCCGACATGGAAAGTTCCGATACCAAGACACTCAAAGCTATGGCCAAAGAAGTTCAGAAATTAATGGACAAATGGGTAAAAGGTTCTTGGGAAATGAAACATCTATAAGAGGTTAAATGAGAAGATTCAAGACATATCTTACTGTAGAACATATTAAAGAAAATCAGCGTATCAGTGAAATGATAGATCTGATCCGAGAGTATATTGAAAAATTCGTTGATCTAAACGAAGATACAGAATATTATGAAAGGATTAAGAATATGTTACCACGAATGCAAAAAATGGATAAAGATAGAGTCAAAGCGATTTATCAATCTATTAGTGCTCCTATGCTTAGAGAAACTTGTAGAGAGTTATTTAAAGATCATGATATGGATCCGAATTCAGATTCTAAAGCGGCTATTGCTGCAGATCAATTATATCAAAAAATATTAGATAGTACAGATGAACCCGGATTCGGAATAGCCTTAGTTAAACAAATGCAAAATGGTCAAGCCATTAATACAAAAGGATTAATGGAAGATGCACAAAAGAAATTTATTGAAATGGATAGCCCAGCATATATTGATGCAAAAGGTGCTGCTAAACCATTACTAGAAAAAATTTATAAGTGGTTTTGGTCTTGGGAACCAGCAATGGGTGGTAGAGCTGTAGGTGGTGGAGAGATGGCACTTATATTATGTCATATTGGTGGAAGGAAGGGTGGAGAAAAAGGAACGGGTGGTGATGTTCATTGGCCAAAGGAAAAGATGATGATTGAAATGAAAAAAGCAGGAAGTGCCGGAGCCGGTTGGGGAGGAGACTCCAATTTTAAAACCGCATTTGCATATTTTAAAAACCAATGCGAGGATGCAGGATTGAGTTTGACCGATGACGAATACAAAGAATTAGGGTTAGGTAAAAAGTTCAAGAAAGGAGAAGGTGGTGGTTCTATGGCAGCAGAAAAATTAGCCGCGTCATTGAATGAAGCTTCTATACTGCTTTCTACAGCACCAAAGAAAATGTCGGATGTTGATATTAATAGTATGTGGGATACTATTTGTGAAATGTGCACATCATATAAAGGAACCCTAAAATTCAAGTGTGTTAAGCAAGGTAAAACAAACGTTAATGATTTTATGCATACTTGGGTTGCAAATGGTATAGACGCATATGCTGCTAAAGAAGGACATAATGTTATATTTTTATTTAATCCACAAACTTTGAAGGGCGGTGCAATTGCAGGGAAAGCCGGCGCAGCAGGCGCAAAGTTTTATCAATTACAATCAGGCAATAAAGGACCATTTGATTATGATTGGGATGTGTCTTGGACTCAGATGGGTTATCACCAATATGTGCCGAGATTACAATTAATAGATAAAGGGTATTCTCAAATTACTCCAAATTTAAATCTTGCAGATGTTAAAGTAAGAGCAGCGATGTCACCTTATCTTTCATCTATTAAAGCATATACAACCGACTCAAAAGGTGAGGCAAGAAAGGCGCTGCCGGGTGGAGCATTTACAGCTGTTCTTAAGAAACTGAAGCCCATCATCGGAGTTACGAATCACAATACCGATAAAAACAAAATAGCAATTGTTAAAGCTTTAGACTCATATTATAAAGGTGATAACACCAAAGCTGGAAGACTTTCTCCAAAGGGAGGATTTACAGGTTTAACAAATAGTCAATTATCCCAGAATGAAAAAACAGCAATTAAAACGGCCATAGATAACTTTAAGAAAATATTAGAAATAAAGTAATTTGATGAAATCTTATAAGCAGTTTCTTGTAGAAGCTTCAGGAAAAAATCTTCATATGGAACATCTCGAAGATGAGGTGTTGAATGGTGGTGTTAATGGTACTAGAGGTGCTATTAATTTTTTAAGATCACTAAGAGATATGTTGGCTGGTAATAATAGAGAAGCTGTTAATGTTACAGTTAAATGGGATGGTGCACCCGCTATATGCGCAGGCATTCATCCTAATGGTAAATTCTTCGTTGATTATAAATCGATGAGGCGTCCATGTTTTACTCAATCGGACATAGACGAACACTTTGTTGGAAGTCCACTTCATCCTAAAATGAGTGCTTTATTAGAACACTTACCTAAGTTAAAGATTCCAGGTAATATTTTTCAAGGCGATGTTCTTTGGACCACCAATAAAGAAAAGAAGATACAGACAATCGATAATGAAAAGAGTATTACTTTTACACCTAATACTATAACATATGCGGTTCCTTTAAATACTGAATTGGCTAAACAAATTATTGCCGCAGAAGTTGGGATTGTTTTTCATACAACATATAGAACAGCAGGACAAGAAGACTTAACTGATCTTAAAGCTGAATTTGGGGCAGATATAAATCAATGGTCATCACATAAAGATGTTTGGGCAGTTAATGCCGACTTTACTGATTTAAGTGGGACCGCGACATTTACTGAATCAGATACTACCAAAGTTACTAAAATGCTTTCCGAATTAGGAAAAGATTTTAATAAAGTTAATGGAAGATTTTTAGATAATATATCAAAAGATAATATTATTAGAACACACATTAAAACTTTCATGAACACAAAAGTTAGAGAAGGCGAATTTGTTGACAATTATAAAAAATCAGCAAAAGATTGTGTTAAATGGATTGAGAATAAAATGCAGAAAGAGGTTGGGAAGTTAAAGTCTGAAAGAGGTAGGCAAAGAAAACAAATGACTGTTGATGGATATATGAAAACCTTAAACGGTTCCATGGATCAAATAGAGATCATATTTCGATTAATGTCATTAATAAACAATATAAAACTTTTTATAGTTGAGAAGTTAGAAGAAGTCAAAGGTATAACAAAAACCTTTATAAGAACACCATATGGTTATAAAGTAACTAAGCCAGAAGGTTTTGTAGCTATTGATACTTTTGATAATCAAAAGGGTTTAAAATTAGTTAACCGGATGGAATTTAGTAGAATAAATTTCACCGCAGAAAAGGATTGGGACCAATGAGACCTATTTTTACAAAACAATCTGAACCATTAGAAGAGGGATCTCAATGGTCAGAAAAATTAACAGATGCTCTGATGGAATGCATTGAAAAAAGTCCAGATCGGTATAAAAATAAATTAGCCCAAATTTACGAAGACTATATGGAGAAGTTTGGTAAGCAATCTAATATGCGAAGGATTCCCCCAATGTTGCAAGATATGTTCCGCGCAATAGAAGAGGGTTCTGATGCGAGAGTTAACCGCGATCAATAATGAAATCTTTTTTACAATATCTGGAAGAATCAGCGAATAAGGGATTAACTATTTTTGATATAGATGATACCCTTTTTCATACAAAGGCAAAGGTCTTTGTAAAAAAGAATGATGAGATTATTCATACATTAAATAATCAAGAGTTTAATACATATAAACTCAAAGCGGGTGAAGAGTTTGATTTTGGGGAGTTCAGATCAGCAAAGCTTTTTAGACAAACTTCTACACCAATTGGAAAGATGATTGCAAAGGCTAAGGCTATAGTAAAAAATGCCATACCGAGAGGTTCTAAAGTTATAATGGCTACTGCGAGATCAGATTTTGACGACAGGGATACTTTTTTAGATACATTCAGAGCCCATGGAATAGATATCGATAAGATATACGTAGAACGAGCAGGAAATTTAAATTTAGGTTCTGCAGCAAAGAATAAAAAAGTTATTTTTCAAAAATATTTAAAGTCAGGGATGTATAAAAGAATTAGGTTGTTTGATGATTCTAAAGAAAATTTAAATTCTTTTATGTCTCTCTCAAAAAAATATCCGGATGTAGACTTTGAAGCATATTTAGTAAAAAAGAATGGGAATACTTCGACTTTTAAAGCATAAAATATTATGAAAGAAACTTCTGGTCAAGGCCGGATCAAGAAAATAATTGATAAGTCACCGGAATTAATAAATGGTTTAGAATTTAGTGAGATACTAGATAATTTATTTCCTAGGCTAAAAGATCATGGTTTTAGTAGGAACTATATAAGTATATTAATACATAAATTAGTTGCTAATAATCCGAAAAGAGCCACTCTGGGAGACGCGGGAGATTTTTTTTATATTAAGGATGAACGATATTTTGTTTATACTGGAAATGAAGATGTTGAAACTTTTTATTATGATAAGGAATTAGCAAAAAAGACTACAAAGGCGTATCAAGATAGTCGAGCTATTAAATATGAAGAATTTATTAATGGGTATAAAGAATTAGATTTTGAATTACCAAAAATTGAAGAAACTGGTAAAAAGATTTTAATAGTAGCTCAATGTTCTAAATCTAAACGATTATCAGAAAATAAACAAAGTGCCATAGATTTATATGACGGCAAAGAAATGAGAATTTATAAGAAATTCTTAGATAGTCCGTTAAAAGGAACAACGCTTTTTGAATCTAATGAAGTATATAAAAATAAAATAGATTTTTATATTTTATCTGCTGGTTATGGGTTAATTGAAGGATTTACTAAAATTAATCATTATAATAATTCCTATAATAGCATAGATAAACGTGATGCTGTTAGATTCGGTAGAGATACGAAAGTACGAGAAACATTAGATAAGTTGATAACAACGAATGAGTATGATATAGTTTTTATATGTTTGGCGAGATCATATTTAAATATTTTAGATTTGAAAATCGATTTTAGTTATAAAAACACAAATATCATATTTTTAACATCGCCAAAGGTTTTAAATTGTACTATACAAAGACCTATGGGAGATAATGTAAATTTTATGTTTGTTAAGCACCCAGAACATACTGGTGTGCATTCAGTTCCTCAAATAGCATTAAAGGGGAAAGTTTTAACAACATTTATAAAAAATAATGGATTAGATAATCTATTAAATAATTTAAATCATTTTCAAGAATATATAGATAATGGTTCGGTGAAATAGGAGAAAAAATGTCATTATGGACAAGATTCACTTCATGGTTAGCAGGATGGCCAGAAGGTGCACCAAGAAAAGATCACAGGAGTGATAAAGATGAAGATATGTTGTTTCAAGCACAGGAACAATTATCAAAACAACATCCTCCGACTAAACCTTTAAAGTTGATGAATAAACGTGAACTAGAGGAATATGGAAGAACTATTGGTCTTGAATTGGATAGACGAAAAACTAAAGCATATTTAATTAAAGAAATAGGAGAACATAGTGGCTGAGAAGATTAATTATTTTGGTGATGGTCCTTTTTCAGGAGAGTATAGTAATTTAGCACAATCCGTGAAAAGAATCGCAGATAAAAAAGCCCAAGGATTCCTGGCTGGATGGGATCAAAAACAAGTTACAGATATGAAAGAGCAAAGCGCGAATAAATCCGTTGCTGATGCTTATATAACTAAAGTTGTAAATCCAGAACAAGAACTCAAGAAAGAGATCGAAGAGAAAGAATGACAACATTCTCCAGATTACGCGAAGGAAATTTACAGACCGCTGTATTTACTTTTGGAAGATTTAATCCGCCCACTATCGGGCATGAGATTTTGGTTGATAAAGTAGCGACTGTAGCTAAACGAAATAGATCAGATGCATTTGTTTTCGCAAGTTCCACGCAGGATAAAAAAAAGAATCCATTAGATTATAAAGAAAAAATCAAATGGATGAAGAAAATGTTCAAAGTAAAGGGTCAAAACATTTTCAATTATTCAAATAAAAAACCTGCAGATGTATTGCAAGTTCTTTCATTATTACATGATGAAGGATTCGAACATGTTGTTATGGTTGTAGGTAGTGATAGAGTAAATCAATTTAAAAAGCTATTACCTCAATATAATAATGTTGAAGATAAGCCTCATGGTTTTTATAATTTTAAGCAGATAGATGTAGAAAGTGCTGGTGAAAGAGACCCCGATGCAGATGACGCTTCCGGTATGTCAGCATCTAAACTAAGATCTCTTGCTGTAGATAGCGATTTCGACGCATTTAAAACGGGTTTACCAGATACTTTAAGCGAAAGAGATAAAAGAAGCTTGTATCAAGCATTAAGAAAACAAATGAAACTAAGTGTTATGGAAAAACAGATAAAAGAAAAACTTGATCACGTTGGTGTTCCCAATGCAGATATAAAGCGACCACAATGGAAGACTAAGAAATTACCTAGTCCGAGTAAGAAGGATAGCACAGCACAGTCGAATGCTTTTATAGGTAAAATGATGCCAAAACAAAAGCCCGTCACGTTGCCGAAGACGGATGTTGATGAATCTCTATGGATAGAAAAAGTTGAATTTGAAGGAGAAGTATATCATGTAGATGATAAGGCTGCTAAAATATTTGAATATATTAAAACGTTACCGTATAGCTCAAGAGAAGTTGATTATATTAAAGGATGTTTAAAAGAATGTAATGAGTTTTTTGATAGTCTTACAGAGATAACAGAAAGGGCTCGGCTTTGGCAACTTTCGAAATTGAGAGAAAACATCAAAAAGACAAATGATTATATTGTAGTATTAGATGAAGGATCTGGAATGATTGATTTTAACAGGGCGGATTTTTCATATCTACATGAAATGGTAGATAAATTACCTGTAAATGAAGTTGATTTAAAAGATCCTGTTAGCAATAAATTACAAAAGCTTCTTGGATTAAAGGAATGGAATAAAGAACGGGCCGGAGAAGGCCAACAGTTAGAAATCGGAACAGATAAATATAAAAGATACTGCGTAGATTTGACTCCGGGACAGGAGTTGGAATCAGAGTTAGATAAAAAAAGAATACAACAAACAGAAAGATATAAAAAAATTCTTTCTAAAATAATTGCAAGTAGGAGCAAGTAATGGATTGGTCAAAATATTATCCCGCAAATTATAGTGCGATAACAGCTGAAGATGTTAAACAGATTCTGGAAAAGAAAATCGCTCCTGTTGAAGATAACGCCAATGATACATCAGTTAATGAAGTTGATTCATCCGGCATAGATATGTATGATAATAAAAGAAAAGAATCAGAGAGAAGGAAGAAGGCTAGAGAAACTCCTTCTTCTCCAGAAACTCAAGCTAAGCTTAAAAGGGCAAGAGCAGGAGAAGTTGTTGATGAACTCTCAAAAGAACCCGGCGGTATATTACAACGCGCAGCAGGTGCAGCAAAGAAGGATGCTGCATTACAAAGAGACGCACAAGATTGGGCAAAAAGACGAGGAACAGACACAGGATTCCACGGTAAAAAGGCAGCAAAGAGAGAGAAACAAGCCGGAAAATTCAGTGCCGCTGTCGATGTCAACCAACGGAATACAGCTTTTAAAAAGGAAGATAACACCGATATTGAACCTGTCGATGAAATAAGTGCTGCAATGGCAGATAGAGCCGCTTCAGGAGTAGACAGAAGTGACGGTACAGCGTCAGATCCAAGGCCATCAGCAGGAGCAAAGCGAGGAAGAAAATTCGATGCTTATGCTGATAGAAAGCAGAACCCTAAGAAAGGCGATAAACCAGGATCAGCCGCAAAAGCCGCAAGTGCTGCTGCTGATAGAACGGAAGATGCGCAAGATGATGCAAGAGCAGCTTTTGCTCAAGGTGATGATGCATATGCATATCATCAAGCAGGGAAGAAAAAAGAACCCGAAAAGAAAAAAGTAAATATACCAGCGCCAAAAGATAAGCAAGAAAGAGACCGAGATGCTTGGCGCGCTAAAAGAGAAAGTTGGTACCCAGTTGATGAAAAAAGATTGAATCAGAAAAGGAAACATAATAGAAAAGATTACAGAGATGATAATTTGAAGAAGAAGGTAAAAGGAATAGAAGAGCCAGATTTTTCCAAGGAACAAGATACAGTAACTACTATGGAATGGGCTACAAAAGTATTTAATAATTATCATAATATCGAAGAACATTGTGGATGGTGTGATCAAACAGAATCTAAAGAAATGCCTACATCACAAGCAATGGCGGGACAAATTAAAGAATTAGCTAAAGCCATTAGAGGAAAAGATGGGCTCTCGATTGAAGGCGCAGCTTCGTTAGTATCTAAAAAACAATATGATAAATTAGCACCTTACTTAGATAAGATGTCAGAAGATGCACGACAAAGTATTCTAATGGTTTTGATGACCGATCAGAAAATTGCTAATTCGGTTATGAAGAAAATGAAAACCGAAGAATATGATACATGTGAAATCCCTTCTCACAGATTCATTCTTGCTGAGATGTATAAAAAATATCAAGGAATGACATGGGGAGAAATTGGAGAGAGATTAATTAAAAATACAGAACGTAGATTGGTTTCTCTTGCTTATGCTACTAAGATGGGAACAATTGACGCACCCTCACCTGAAGTTCAAAAATTAGCAGATGAGTGTGAGTTGGAAGATTTAGAGAAAGCTTCAAAAACATTCATTGAAGATGATTCAGATTTAACAGAACAATTAGAGAATGAAACCATCGATGAAATTGTCAGAGTTTATAATTCTTTTAACGAAGACGAACAAGCAGCAGTTGATGCTCTTTTCAATCAAAATTTGGATGAAGATGAATTGCTAGCGGAATTACCAGATGCCATCACGAGGCCAATTGATAGTTGGAAGCAGAGAAGGGCTCAGAAAGATGCCGATAAAAGGCGGAACAGGGAAGCTAAAGCACAACAACATGATAAGAATGTTTCCGATATTGCAGATTTGAAAAAGAAAGATGCTGAAAGGCAGGCCAAAAAGGGCCCTGGTTTATTAAAAAAGGCGTGGAATAAAGTCACCAAAGACAAGTTGGGTAAGAAGCAGAAAGAAGATCCGAAGAAGAAAGAAGATCCTACTGCAGCCGCAAGGGAAAAACAAGATGCCGCGGAAAAAGGTGCGAAGGATTCATCTGATACAGCTACGGCTATAAAAAAAGATAAACCGATTGCAGATCCGAAAAAGAATGATAAGGGAAAACCAGTACAAGATGATCCCTCTCTTAAACAGGGTGTAAAAACTTCGACAAGAGGAAAATTATTGAACGTTGGTGGAACAGCTCTTTCCGCCCTCGCAGGAAGTTACGAACCAGGAAGTCCGAGTATTGAAGAAGAAGAATCAATCGAAAGACTCGATGCTAGACGTAGAATCTTCAAAGAAAAGATTAAAAAATTAGCCTATGAAAAGGCTAAAGAAATTCTAGGTAAGAGACAACCAGTAGAGGTCGATATAACTAATGAAACCAATAAGAATAATAAGTCAGATGATGGTGATGGATTAGATGCGGTTCAACCTATGGCTTTGAAAAAGAAATCAGTAAAAGACAGAAAAGATCCAGACATCGACAACGATGGTGATACTGATGATTCTGATGAGTTTTTACATAAAAAAAGAAAAGCAATTTCTAAAGCAATGGAAGACAAAGAAGAAGATTCTTCCAAAGTAAAAGAAAGCGGCAAAGTCAACAATAAAGTTGAAATGAATCCAGATGAGGATAAAATGAAAAAAGAAAGTACAGGACTTGCTTTTGTACGAAAATACAAAAGTAAAATGAACGAAGGTAACACTAATCCTTTACATGATCAGATTTTGGAATTGTTCCGTAGTTCTTATGCTAGCATTGATGGGGAGCCTGCGGGTGCTGAATTTGCTGTTGATGATAAGCCTGCTTCGGCTTCATCTATCGCCAGAGCTTTGAGATGTAGTCCAATGGAAGTCCAAAAAATGTTAGATGACATGGTGGAAGCCGGTCAAATTTCAAGAGTTGGAGATGCTTATTCATATGCGTCACCTAGACCAGCAGTACCTATGGGATCTAAGCCAGCAGAGGCGCAGCAATAAACAAATATGCATATAGTGATTGGAAATGGGGAAAGTCGTAAAGACTTAAACCTCGATATATTATTAGAACATACGACTTACGGTTGCAATGCAATGTACAGAGATTGGAATCCATCCCATCTCATTTGTATTGATAATAAGATGCTACATGAAATAGTAGAATCCCAATATCCAAAGTCAAATCATTGTTGGTTTAGAAATTTTACATTACTGGATCCCGAAATGTATCCAGTTTTTCGGCAATCAATAATTCCGGGAAGAAAAGTAGAAGAAAACGCGAACACAGGTTATAAATTCGCTCACTACGGACAAGAGATCAGTAGAGTTTTTCATGATGATACCCAGACAATGGATTTAGCTGAAGAACCTTGTTATTGGTTCACATGGGTATCAGAAGAAGATAAGATAGATGTAGTGGATGATAAAAAACATATACCTATGTTAGATTCAGGGCCACTTGCAACTTGGTTATGTTGTGAGAATGAAAAACCCGACAAGGTATACTTAGTTGGCTTTGATTTTAACATAAATAAAGGAAAAGTAAACAACATTTATAAAGATACAGATTGTTATGCTCCGAGTTATGCTTTACCGGTTCAGGCTAAGGGATGGATTCAGAATTTTGAAGTAATGTTTACCGAACATTTTCCTGAAATAGATTTTATACATGTTCAGGAAGAGAAATGCTTTAATAAAGATATTTCTAACATAGATACGATATCTATGAATGAATTTAAAAAATTGTTATAAATATTTTATAAATTAATAAGGAGAATTCATGCCTCTATGGGGAAAAGCCGCTGCTGGTACACAGGCGCAAAAACCAAAATATATAGGTACCACAGAAGGTGCAATATACAATAAACAAGATATCTATGGCGCTGACAATGGCTGGGTTATTAATACTAAAGCCAGTAAAAATGCTTCAGCATCCCCAGAGATTCTAGTTGCAATGGGTGGTCTTGGTACCGCACTTGCCGCACCATCTATTACATCAATGAGATTTACAGCTTCTGCAATCACAGGTGGATCACGAACAATATCTGTTCAGATCACTTGGGATGAAAGAGTTACAGTTGTCGGATCACCTACAGTTTCCATTGCTAATGGAAACCAAGGAACCGGATCAGGTCGAGGACCACATGTTTGTGTTTATGCTTCAGGTTCCGGAACGAATAGACTTACGTTCACCAAAGCATCTGAAACAGTTGCAACAAGCGATGTTCTTACATTAGGTGGAGCTAACGTTTTACTTGCTGGCGGAACAATTTCTGATACTACAGTTGGTGGAACTACTACAGCTGCATTATTAGTTCTTTCAGGATTAACTGCGGTAACATTAACAGTAACTTAATAGTTAAATAATATTATGGAATATATTGAAAATGTAAATGTGAGCACAATTATTGAACGCCGTGAAGGCCACGTTAAAGCGAAAGCTGAGTTAGAATCTCGGCTTTCGCATATGCTTCAAGAAGTTGAGCAAACGAAAAATAATATACATGTTTATCAAGGTGCAATTAGTGCTTGTGATGATATTTTAACTACAGCTGAATCTAAAGAAGTTGAAATACCAGAATTGCAAGGACTTGAATCAGAGAAAAAGAATTAGATGGCAGATAAAACAATACCAGCTTTAAATACTCACGAATCGCCTACCTCTGAAGATTTATTGATCATAGTTGATGATCCAATAGGTAATCCAGTTAATAAAAAGATTAGATTGGATAATCTGTTGTCAGCATTATCTACAGATACAACCACGCGCAGTGTTGCAAATAAAGTTCAATCTCGTGCCGATACAAATGTTGCCAGAGATTTAAATCTAAGAAATCATCCGACTGTCTTACAGCCCGAAGTTTTAAAGGGTGAACAAGATGATATGACAGTTATTTTGGGAACTTTAGATATGGCAGAAAATTCGGTATGGCATGTTGAAATTGATGGTACTTCTGTTTCCGCTAATGATACTTTTAAATGGTGGAGAGATGGTAATACATCAACCGGAGCAACAACAGTTGATATTACAGGCGGAACACAAGCTCTTGCTAATGGTATTAGTGTTAAATTCGACGACGTCACTGGCCATAAGACAACTGATCGATGGCAAATTGTTGGATTATTGGAATCAAGAATAGATTTTCAAGGTAGTTTATTAATAGAAGATAGTGTACCAGACAATGGTACTTTTACTAGTAATTTTTCAGAAACTGGAAACTTACAATTAGAATCCGGAATGGATATGGCACTGGAAGATGGTGTTGAGAAAGATATGTATATTTCGGCTAATACTACGGTAATGAGATTTAGAGGCGCTATGCAAATAGGAAGCGCTACAGATACGGTGGGGTTTTATGGTACTGCCCCTGTATCACAAAATACTTCGTTTGTGGCTGGTGCTAGTACAGCAGCGCACATAATTACGGAGTTAACCCGTTTAGGGATAGTATCATAAATATTCGGATGTCTGAGAAACACCCTTCGCATAAGAGAGCGATTCTCAGCATGATTTTAACTGGTGGTGAGTCCCACCTTCAAAGCCAGCAAGGAGATAAGAGATGGCTGATAAGAAAATAACCGCGTTAACGCCCGCGTCAGAAGCGGCGTCAGAAGATTTACTTCATGTTATTGATGATCCTAGTGGATCACCTGTGAATAAGAAACTCTCAGTTAAAGATTTCTTAGCAAACGTTACTCATACCATTACCGGTACAGCGGCGGCTACTGAAGAGATAATTCACAAAACAACCCACACCGCAAATATCACACCTTCATCAACAGATGTTTTTAATACTATTACTACATCACAAATTATCGTTGATGCAAAAGGTGCAGGTGCAACACAAGCTAATGTTGGAACATTAACATGTTCAGCAGCAACAGTTAAAATTCACGACGCTAATGTTGCTTATACTGCAGAAACATCAGCCATGAAAGGAACACTCGATTTAAATACATTTGATAGTGCCGATTCAGGTAATTCATATGTTATGATCTTGTCTCATGCTAACACTGCGGCAGCCCCAAGTGCTTCACCAACAGCATTTATTAAATTTGATGTTGCTAGCACATTGACAGGAGCATCACAGAATGTTTCCTTTGCTTTTGATGCAACTCCAGGTGGAGGTTATGGTGCGGCAGCTGGTGCAAACGTAGGAGCTTTCTTTACAACCGGTGCAAACACTACTGGTTCGTATACATCACCTGCTAACGGCGCAATTAAATGTTGTGTATCTGGCGTAACTAAATATATTCTATTGTGGGATAATATTGGTTAATAAAAACTAATTAATGGTATATTATGATTGAACAAAGTGAAGTACAAAAACAATTGGACTTCCTGACAAAAGACAGGGAACAAGTTCAAAAAAGATTAGATCAAGCGTCCGAGGAGATCCAAAATTTGGAGCGGACGCTTAATCATCTTGATGGCGCGATTCAAGTTTCTAATCATTATTTAAGTATGATTAATAATAAAGAAACTGATAACAAAGATAATGGGGAGAAAACCAAAACTCCCAAAAGTGAGAAAAAAGATAAAAAGTGAATTTTGATGATATAAGTGAAAATAATATAGAATTATATTGCATGAAATATTATGATAATCCACAGTGTATCGGTACAGAGGATTATAGAGATGATATGAAAAGGTTTAAATATCTAAAAAGACTTTTAAATCATTATCTAACAACTCATGAGTTAAAACAAAGGTTAATTCTTAACCATTTGATTATGATATATAATTTATTCGATAATGAAGCTGCTACTCGAATATTATTTTACAAAATTGACGAAAACAGTTGGCAAGTATTAAAGCCTTTTTTAATTTATTTAAAGAGGATGCCGAAAATCGTTCGCAGTATAAGAAGTAAAGATATTCGCGAAACCGATATAATACTTGACCAGAACGTAGTAAAGCAATTAAGGTCTCTATAGGATTTTCATGGGTTTAAGTTTTAAATCAGCCGTTATACAAGGCTCAGAATTATATTTTTTATTTTCCTTCCTAAAGCGATTAGTCACCAAATTCGAAAAAACAGACGCATATAAATTAGGCATCATCGATAAGAATGGTAAAGTTCTTATTAAGAAAAAAGACTTTACCACTATAGAACAAAAAAATGCCTATACTATGATGGATACACTTATCTTCAATTTGAAAAAATTGTTAGGTAAGATACCTTTTGGTAAAACAACTATTGCTTCTTATGCAGCAGCTTTGTTACTTCTTCGCGAAGAAAAGAATCTGAAAATGTTAACAGATGAAAATTTACTAGAAGAAAATTTTAATGCATTATATGAAGATTTGTTAAAAGATTGGGGAGAAGCTGGTTTATTGACAGAAGGTGATATAGAGGCTGATAAAAAAGCCGGCATTAAATGGGCCGAAGATCATGATTGGAAATTACTGCATGATATGGATCTCCAGATGATTAAGGATTTTATTAAACATAAAGAAGATGTTAAAGAAGATGCACCTGCAATGTCTATGAGTGCAGGGGGAATTGCTGGTAGTGCTGAAGCCGGCGATGATCCACCAGTAAGAAAAAAGAAAAAGAAGGGTGATGTTATGAGGAGAATAGAGCCAATGGGAATTGGCGAACAAAGACGTATATTTCCTTCACATCCTAATCACAAAAACATATAGAAAGGTAATTATGGCAGGAATAAAGGAAACGAAAGAAGTGCTATCTTTTGTTTTTTCATTAGGTAAAGCAACTGCTTCCGCGGTGGAAGATGGTGATATTGGATGGTCTGATGCAATGAAATTCATTGATCCTTTAAAAAGATTAGGACCAGCTATAGAGAATATTGAAGATGTTTTAGTAGAATTACAGGATTTAGATGATGAAGAGTTTGCGGAATTAGTTCAGTTTGCCAAAGATGAATTTGACCTGGGTAATCTTACTGATGACATCGAAGTTCAAGTTGAAGAAGCACTTAACGCAGGTGTGGAAATTATGAAAATTATAAGAATGTTTTCGTAATTAATATCCTCGGTGGATAAAGAAGGGGCTTAGCGGTCCCTTTTTTTTTCTTTATTTTCTTGACATTATCATTGAAATACATTATAATACTATATTATTAATTAAACCAATCCCCTAGTTATAGAGTAAGATGAGCTTATACATTGACCACAAATATACCAATTTACTTTCCTCCCGCTTATCCCGCTTCGCCAGAAAATCAAGAGACTTATATAACTTCAGATGCCCATTATGTGGTGATTCTCAAAAGAACTTATATAAAGCAAGAGGTTATCTCTTCAATAAGAAAAATCATTTAATTTTTAAATGTCATAATTGTAGTGCTGGCGGACCATTAAAATGGTTACTAGACAAAATAGATCCTACATTATCAAAACAGTATTCATTTGAAAATTATAAAGAAGAAAATGGTGAGCCGATAACAGAAGAGAAGGTTCCTATTTTTAGAAAACCCAAATTTACAAAAATAGAAGCCCCTAAGATAAGTGATCTCGATTCAGAACATCCCGCCGTAAAATTTTGTGATGTAAGAAAGTTGCCTAAAACTCGATATCATGATATGTATTTTGCAGATTGTTTTAAGACTTGGGTGAGTAAATATGATACAGAATTAGCATCGCGATTAAAAGAAAAAGACCCTAGAATAATAATTCCATTTTTTGATAAAGATAGAAATTTAATCGCGGCGCAGGGAAGAAGTTTAGAAAATAATACACTAAGATATTTTACTATTAAAATAGATAAGAATGCTCCTAAAATATTCGGATTAGATAGAAATGATCCGAAGCAATTAACATATATTGTTGAGGGACCATTTGATAGCATGTTTCTTCCGAATGCCTTAGCTATGGCAGGAAGTGACTTAGATGATGCCAGTATGTTCTATGCAAAAGAGGTTACTTTTGTCTATGATAATGAGCCAAGAAATCAGGAAATTGTACATAAAGTTGAGAATACTATTAAAAAAGGTTTCGCAATTTGCATCTGGCCTGACACTGTTAAATTTAAAGATATCAATGATATGGTTTTAGGTGATATGGATATTTTGGAAATTATCGATATAATAAATACCAATACTTATCGCGGTCTTCCCGCAAGATTAAAATTTAACCAGTGGAAAAGAACATGAATGAGGAAGTGAAGGTTCATGAAGATGGACTCGTTAGATTATTAGATATAATGGGAAGTGACGATGATGTAGTCGATGCTGCTAGGATAAGTTACGGCAAAGGCACTAAAAAAAATAGTGAAACTCGTAACTTAATTCGATATTTAATGAGACATAAACACACATCACCTTTTGAGATGTGTGAAGTAAAGTTTTATTTGAAATTACCTATTTTCGTTATGAGGCAAATAGTTCGACATCGGACGGCGAATTTAAATGAATATTCCGGGCGTTATTCGATAATGAGTGAGGATTTTTATGTCCCTCAAGATGATTATATACAAAAACAATCGACTCAGAATAATCAAGGAAGAGGTGAAGAAATTGAAGAAAAAGGCCTTGTTAAATTTGAATTTAATCGCATATATGATAATGCAATTCATTCTTATCACAATCTATTAGAATTAGATGTCGCGAGAGAATTAGCTCGCTCTGTGTTGCCAGTAGGCAACTATACTGAAGTTATATGGAAAGTAGATTTAAATAACTTTTTTAAATTTTGCAAGTTAAGAATGGATAGCCACGCCCAAAAAGAAGTTCAAGATTTTGCTAACGCCATGTATGGATTAGTAAAACCTGAATTTCCTCTATGTTGTGAAGCGTACGAAGATTATATTCAAAACTCGGTTACGTTTACGCAAAAAGAAATGGATATCATAAGGGACAATTTAAACGGAAGCTGGATAATGTCTAAGTACGGACTATCGGAGAGAGAATCAACCGAATTTTTAGAGAAAATACGAAAGGAAAATGAATGAACTTACCCACAGAATATCAATCATTTATTCATCTTTCTAGATACGCAAGATGGAAATGGGATCAAGAAAGAAGAGAAACATGGGAAGAAACAATCGGAAGATATTTTGATTTTTTTAAGGAAGACCTAAAAGAAAAATGTAAATATAATCTTCCTGATGAGGATAGAAAGGTATTAGAGGATGCTGTTTTAAATTTAGAAGTTATGCCTTCTATGAGATGTTTGATGACAGCAGGAGAACCTCTTAAAAAAGAAAATGTTGCCGGGTATAATTGTTCATATTTAAAGTGTGATAATCAAAGAACGTTTGATGAAATAATGTATGTTCTAATGAATGGAACTGGAGTAGGTTTTTCAGTTGAAGAACAACATGTAAAACAGATGCCGATAGTTGCAGAAGAATTTTATCCAACAGACACAACTATAATTGTTGCGGATAGTAAATTAGGTTGGTGTAGATCTTATAAAGAATTAATATCATTATTATATCAAGGACTTATTCCTAAATGGGATGTTAGTAAAGTTAGACCTGCCGGAATGCCATTAAAGACATTTGGTGGTCGCGCATCAGGACCGGAACCGCTAGTAGAACTATTTCACTTTGTAACGGATATATTTAAAACGTCTGCCGGAAGAAAACTTAAACCACTTGAATGTCATGATATTATATGTAAAACTGCGGAAGTGGTTGTTGTGGGGGGTGTACGAAGAAGTGCTCTAATTAGTTTAAGTGATCTTAATGATCGAGAAATGAGATTTGCTAAACACGGAGAATGGTGGAAGCGAAATGTACAACGAGCTTTATCGAATAATTCAGTTAACTATAAAGAAAGACCAGACACCGGAACATTTATGAGAGAATGGTTATCTCTTTATGATTCTAAATCCGGTGAACGTGGAATTTATAATGGTGATTCAGCTAGTAGACAAGTCCAGAAACTAAACGAAAGGGAACGCGATGCAGAGACAGGAGATTATATACGAAGACGAGATACCAGAGATGACTTTGGTACAAATCCATGCAGCGAGATCATTTTACGGTCGCGAGAATTCTGCAACTTATCTGAAGTCGTTGTCAGAGGACGGGACACTAGGGAGTCTCTTAAAAGTAAAGTGCGCAATGCAACAATACTTGGAACATTCCAATCTACCCTTACAAACTTCAAATACCTCACTAAAGAATGGGCCCGAAATTGCGAAGAAGAACGACTTTTGGGAGTTTCTCTTACCGGAATAATGGATAATGAATTAACTAATGGTAAAAAAGGAAAAGATAAAACAGGTAAACTTTTGGAGGAGCTCCGGAATGTTGCTATTGAAACTAATAAAGAATGGTCAGAAAAACTTGGTGTCCCTCGTAGTGCAGCTATTACTTGTGTTAAGCCTAGCGGCACTGTTAGTCAGCTTGTTGATTCTTCAAGTGGAATTCATGCGCGCCATAATCCCTATTATATTCGCACAGTGAGAGCGGACAATAAAGATCCTTTGTGTCAATTTATGAAGGACGCCGGGTTCCCAAATGAACCAGATGTAACTAAACCACAACATACTACAGTATTTTCTTTTCCACAAAAAAGTCCAAAGAGTGCGGTATGTCGACAAGACATGACGGCTATGGAACAATTGGAATTATGGAAGATATATCAAGATCATTGGTGTGAGCATAAACCTTCCGTTACAGTATCTGTTAAAGAAGAAGAATGGATGACAGTTGGATCGTGGGTATATGATAACTTTGATTCAATTAGTGGTATTTCATTTTTACCTTTTAGTGAACATACGTATAAACAAGCACCTTATCAGGATTGCGAAGAAAAAGAATATAAAGAACTGTTAACTAAAATGCCAAAAAATGTAGTATGGGATAAATTAGGAGATTATGAAAAAGAGGACCACACTGCTGGAGCACAAACTGCAGCATGCGCGGCTCCTGGTGGATGTGAGGTTGTAGATTTAATTTAATTTTTTCGTTGAAATTTGTTTAATAATGATATATAATAGGGATTATATGAAAACAGCATTTGAAAAATATGTTGATGATTGTGTTGTTGTTATAGAAAAACACACAGAATCGTTAGGTGTTACCGCAATTCAAGAATTGTGGAAAGAAATAGAAAATGCTCCGGAGTTTACTGGTAAACTTTGGATTGAAGACATTTTAGATAAAAAATATAAGGAAAAATTCGGTCACGAAGGTGAAATGAATTTTGTATATGATTGATTATGATAGTATTTTTAGATATGGATGGTGTTCTATCAGATTTTGATGGATCCATTATCAAACAATGTGGGAGTAAACAGGAATGGGCAGATGATTGGAGCAAATTGCCTTCTAATTTTTTTGAAACTCTACCCAAATTACCTGACGCCGATTTATTAGTTGATTATGTTAAAGGATTATTTGATATTCACATCCTTACAGCTATTCCCAAAAGAGGTCAATTTGATGGCGCACGCGTTCAAAAATATAAATGGTGTTTAAACCATTTAAAAATATACCCTTCGAAAATTCATGTTTGTTTTTGGGAAGAGAAGCAATATTTCGCAGTCGAAGAAAATTTATCACCAAATCTTTTAATTGATGATAATGTGAATAATATAGAAGCCTTTAGGGCTAAAGGTGGAATTGCAATTCAACATACTTCCGCAGAGAATAGTATAAAAGAATTACAACAGTTAGGATTTTAATTGGTTTGCGCAGGCATTGATTATTCAACACTCAGCCCATGTATTTGTGTATTTAAAAAAGATGGAACAATTACTCCTTCTAATTGTACTTTTAGTTTTTTTGCTTTGGATAAGTGGAGGCCTCGGTGGTCCGCCCTTCAAAATGTAAATGCTTATAAATTCCCGAAAGAATTAAAAGATATAGATAGATATGATTACTTAGCGGAATGGACAGTAGAACAATTACGTTGGTATACGGGCAGAGTGGAGAAAGCTATATTAGAAGATTATTCATTTGGTTCAACCGGCAGAGTTTTTCATATAGCGGAAAACGCTGGCATTTTAAAACATGTTTTAAAAGCTAATAAATTCCAATATGAAACTATTGCGCCAACTAGTATCAAGAAATTCGCTACAGGTAAGGGAAATTCGAACAAAGAAGCAATGTTAGAAGCTTGGAAAAATGAACCGGGCACATTCGATCTAGTTCAAGAAACTGGTAACCCGGCTGGTGATATAGTTGATTCCTACTTCCTTTGTAAATATGGAGTTACTCAGTGAATATATTAATATCTCGAGTATGTTTAGTAATTTTCTCAATTTGTGCTTCTAGAATCTCTCGCCTATTAGGCCAATATATGTATTCGTTAGTTGAAGACTTTGCTAAGTTGTTCAGAAGAGGAACTATCATATCCTCAACTTCTTTCATTTGCCTTTCATACTCTTTGTTCAACTTTTCTTTATGCTTATCAATATCCTCATAATGATAATCGAGCAACTGCCATATTTTATTTACAGTTCCTTCAACTTCTTTAATTTGTCCGGCTTTGGCTTTTTCTACCGCAGCAGAAACTACTTTCTCTTCAGGTTCTTTTGCAGCCGAAGTAAATTCTTGTTCACTTACCGTACTAAAACCAAAATCATTTAAATCCATGTTAATACCTTTTCTATGAAATTACAGTTTACCAATATATTTAGGACAGATGAAACTAACATAGGGGACTGGTATAGCACTCCTACAAAATACTTTGATTTACCTGGTAATCAAAAAGATATTTTTAAATTAAACCATGATTATATGCCCGAGCATGAAAATGTTATATATGGAGGAGGTGGACTTATAGGTCAATTCCGGCCAATGCCTCATGTTGTAAAATATCAGAAAAATGCAAATTATAAAATATTCGGATGGGGATTAGGTGAGCATACTTATGTTTGTCTCGATGAACAAACACAAATTATTCCTCCTGTGAATATAACTTATCCAGCTTATGTAAGGGATTTTGATTTATTAGGTATACGCGATTATCATCCAGATTTATATACTTCAATACCTTCCTCAAGATGGGTTCCGTGTGCGAGTTGCATGCATGAAGCTTTTGATAAAGAATATGAAGTAAAACAAGATGTCGTGTTTTTCCTTCACGGTGCACTTCCAATGAATATTATTCACGGTATGCCAAAAGAAACATGGGATTATCCGCATAAGGCAAACAGTGAAATGAATTTTGAAGAAACAATAGAATTTTTAGGTAGTGCTGATGTCGTAGTTACAAATTCTTTTCACGGGGCTTATTGGGGAACACTTTTAGGAAAGGTTGTTATAGCTTTTCCATGGTCTTCTAAATTTTATGGTTTAAAACATAAACCCTTATATTGTGTTACAACTGATTGGTGGAAATGTATTAATGAGAAAGAACAAAGGCAATATAAGAGCTCTTTAAGTGAGTGTAGAGAAGCAAATATAAATTTTCATAAAGAAGTAATAGAACATGTTGAGAATATTCCGAGAACATTTAAGGTTGAAATATGAAAGACATTTATAAAGATCAAACAATACCTCAAAGAGGAAATAAGAACGTAGCTAAAAATTCTTTTGGTGGAACGGAATTAACAACTTTAGAATTATGGTCACATTTACCTAAAAAATATAAAAAAGGATATCAATGGATAATTTCGAGGTTATATAACGATGATTTACAATCTCTTTTACCTAAACTTTGGTGGTTTCATGATTTAGCAAAAGATTCCAGCGGAGGACATGATTTTTTAAAAAACAAAGAAGGACAATTACAATTTGAAAAATTTATTTTTTCAAGTTTTTGGCAACTTCATACATTTTTAGAAAAATATGATTTACCAATGGAGCGCTGTGAAGTAATGAAAACAGCAATCTTTCCTCACGAACATAATGAAAAGCCCAAAGATGGTAACCTTAATCTAATTTACGCATCTACTCCTCAAAGAGGATTGCATGTGTTATGTAATGCTTTACATTTACTTGAAAGAAAAGATTGGCATTTACATGTTTATTCAAGTTTTGAAATATATGGTTGGCCAGAAAACAATGAACCATTCAAAGAGCTGTTTGAACATATTAAAGAGAATCCTAATATGACCTTACACCCTATTGTTAAGGGTAAGCCTTTAAGAGATGAGTGGAAAGATATGCATATTTGGCCTTATCCATGTATATGGGAGGAAACTTCTTGTAGAACGGCCATGGAAGCAATGTCTTCCCGAACTTTAATGCTTACAAATAGTTTAGGAGCATTACCAGAAACATGTTCTGATCATGCTATTATGTATCCGTATATCAAAGACGAAATAGAGCATTGTGAAAGAATAGCAGATGAGATAGATAAAATATTGGATACATATTGGGATGATGAAAATCAAAAGATAATAGATTTAGCTAAAGTCCACGCAGACAAATATTATAGTTGGGATTATAGAGCACCTAAGTGGTTAGAAATGTTTGGGTTAATGGATATAGAAGATGAACTTGATGAAAAGGAGGAAGATGAAGCCGTGGTTTAATACAACATTAATTCTTATGCTTACATTAATATGGATTATAATTGGATGGCAATTACATAAAAGACTATCCAACGTAGAAATGATACAAAAAGTCAAACAAGTATCAGAAATCAACAGGATCCAGACGGAGAAATAATGAAAGTAAATGGGTTCGCTGCTTCCAGCTTTGATCTATTACATGCAGGCCATATCTTAATGTTACAGGAGGCGAGAAAAAAATGCGACTATTTAATTGTCGGGCTTCATACTAGTCCACTACATAAAAATAATTTAATACAGACTGTTTTCGAACGATACACCCAATTAAAAGGGTGTAGATATGTTAATGAAATTATTCCTTATGAATCAGAAGAAGATCTTAAAAGTATATTAAAAACATCAGAAATACACATTAGATTTTTAGGTGAAGATTATTTACGTGACAAAAAGTTTATAACAGGTTATAATACTTGTAAAGAACGAAACATTAAACTTCATTATTGTAAGAGATTACATCATTATTCATCAACAGAATTGAAGAAGAGAATTGTTAGTATGTCAAACACCCCTGCGGATTAGTTTTTTCGGCGGCGGAACGGATATTCCAGAATATTATACCTCATCACCTAGAGGCGGCCAGGTTATAAGTGCTGCTATCGATAAATCTACTTATGTTATATTAAATAGATTATATCGAGATCAATTTGTTTGTAATTATACTAAAAAGGAAACATCTAATTATATTGATGATATCGAACATGAATATATTCGCGAAGTCCTCAGGTATTTTAAAGTAAAACCGGGTCTCGAAATAACCACTTTAGCCGACATACCTTCTGAAGGATCTGGCTTGGCATCATCTTCGAGTATTTTGGTCGGATTAATAAACGCTGTGAGTACTTGGATTGAGAAGCCAATGAATCAGATTGATATAGCGCATCTAGCATGCCATATTGAGCTCGAAATCTTAGATAAGCCAATTGGGAAACAAGATCAGTTTGCTGTCAGCTACGGCGGATTTAACCATTTTCAGTTTTTTGAAGATGGTGCAGTAAATATTAAAGAATTACAATATGATAGCGAGTTTGAAAAAAAGTTCGTTTTAATTAACACTGGAATCTCTAGACAATCATCTTCAATCCTTTCCTCACAAAAAGAAACTATCGAAAAAAAGATTAAAAAGTATGACGGAATATATGATTTTTGTACTCAAGCTTTAGAATTTTATAAAAATAAAGAATATGAGGATTTTGGATTGTCTATGAGTCAATCTATGCAAATTAAAAATACTCTTGCTAAAGGAATTACTAATAAAGCAATTAATAACATTGTTCAATCTTCAATTCCTTGGGCTTATGGATATAAAATATGTGGAGCAGGTGGAGGAGGGTATTTGCTTTTTATGTCTGACAATGTAAATGAGATACATATGAGAAATAGGATTTTTGATACGTTCGATGTTAAATTCGATGATCAAGGAACTAGAATAGTATTTTACAATGACTAATAAAAATATAGATATAAACTGGAATCGAAAGATCGAAGAAAATAAAATGTTCGCAATAACAGCGGGTACTGAAATAGAAATAAAAGATAAAGTAGGATGGTTAGGACACGCGACTTCTATATATAATTCCTTACAAGAAGTTGAGGAAAGCTCTATAAAATACCTAATAGAATGTATTTGGAGCATATATATAAACGAAAAACAATTTTTTATATGTGGGAATGGTGGCAGTGCGTGCAACTCTAATCATTTTGCGCAAGATTTGACAAAAGGAACTATTGAAAATGGAATTTCAAAGCCCCGGATTAAAGCTATATCTCTTTGCAACGATATCGGCTTCATTACTGCTACATCTAACGATGATTCATACGATAATATATTTAAGCACCAGTTAGTATCTTATGCTAATGAAGGTGATGGATTATTCGTTATAAGTGGTAGTGGGAACAGTGACAATCTTATAAATGCCGTTGAATGGGCCCATTTAAACGGGATGGAAACTTATGGTATTTTGGGATATGATGGAGGAATTTTAAAAGATAAACTCTCAAGTTATATACATATTAATTTAAATCATATGGAAAAGTGTGAAGGTATAATGTCGATCATTTTACACTACATAATGTGTCAATTAAAGGAACGAATTAATAATAAGAGTTAAAATGGCTTTTCAGAAAAGATCACTTGAAGCAAAACATATGGGTGAAGAACCCGATCCTAGAGATTGGGATGGTTTAGAGGATGAGAAGTTAGAAGAAGAAGTTCATAATGCATTCAGATGGTATTATAAATTTTATGATTTCAAAGAATGCATGGATTTTGTTCAAGAATATTATAAGAAGAATAAGGTAAAAAGTAAATCACCTAAAAAGATTAAACCAATAGATTTAGAATCAGTAGGAATGCATGTTGGTTATATTGCGCGGTTAAAAACACGGGGGATTGATCATTTACCAGAACACCTCGAAACCCTCTTTATCGATAAGTTAAAAAAGATAGAAGAGATTGCTAATGTACGCAAAGTAGTAAATGATTCCAAGCCCGATAAAATAAAACCAGATATTCAAAAAAGAATCCGGGAAGCTGCGAGAAGATTGAGGTATGATATAGAAGAAGTTATCGATGAACAAATCGATGATGAATTTAAAAAGAAATTTAATTTCAAACAATTTTTAGAACGTAATAAAGTCACAAGGCCTGTTGCTAAACATTTAAAAGTAGAAATTTCTGAGTTAGCTAGTGAAATAATATTAGCTAAAAAGGGAGATCCGGATTTTAAAGAAGCATATAGCCATTTAAGCGGTCACCAACAAAATAGGTTAATAAAATTTTATGAAAAAATGACAGAAGAGTGTGAAACAATAATAACCACTAAAAAATCTAAAAAAAAGATAGTTAAAAAGGTGGCGAGACTTAAACGAAAAAAATAATATGATATTAATTGATTACAATCAAATGATAATTGCAAACTTTATGCAATTTCAAAAACATTTTGAACCAGGAAAAGAAAATGATGTAATGAGGCACATGGTTCTTAATAATATTAAAATGATTAAAACAAAATTTAGTGCCAAGTATGGAAAAGATATTGTCTTTTGTTGTGATAGCAAAAATAATTGGAGAAAAGAGTTTTTCCCACAATATAAGGCTAATAGAAAGAAAGCGAGAGAAGAAAATAAACAAAATGTTGATTGGCCAGCGCTATTTGGGATTCTTGATGGAATACGAGATGAAATGGCGGAAAATATGCCTTATAGAGTAGTTGCTCTGGATGGTTGTGAAGCTGATGACATTATAGGTGTTATTTGTAAGGATTATTCTTCTAGAGATTATAATATATTAATAGTTTCCTCTGATAAGGATTTTATTCAATTACAACGATATCCTAACGTTTATCAATGGTCTCCTCGAACTAAAAAATTCATTAAAGAACCAGAACCGGAAAAACAATTGCGCGCCTTGATAGTAAAAGGTGATAGAACTGACGGTATCCCTAATATTCTTTCAGGTGATACTTGCCTTGTAGAAGGCCTAAGACAGAAGCCATTATCTAAGAGAAAAATCCTTGATTGGCTAAATATAACACCGGAAAAAGCATTCGAGGGAGAGATTCTTAGAAACTTTAAACGCAACGAAACATTGATTGATTTGGGTTGTATCCCAGATAAAATCGAGATAAATATAAGAACACGTTATGAAAGCGACCAATTTTTAGGTCGCGATAGAATGCTTAATTATTTCATTAAGCATCGATTAAAAGATATGACTGAATCGATACAGGAGTTTTAGATTATGGCTACATCATTATTAGAATTATTAGAATTAGTAGATAAGGCAAAGAGCCAGGAAGAGAGAGGAGAGCTACTTAAGAACAATCAAACAGACCATCTGGAAAATTTATTGTGGTATACATTTCATCCAGATGTAAAATTTTTGTTGCCTAAGGGGAAGCCACCTTTTAACGCGGGTGCTGAAGATCCATCATCAACTATGTTGTATCAACAAATACGAAAATTAAGATATTTTGTTGACGGCCCAGGTGGAGAAGCTTTTTGCGTAGGAAGAAATATTAATTCTGTAAAAAGAGAGACTATGTATATACAAATGCTAGAAGGCGTTACACCCAGAGAAGCAGAGTTCCTTGTTAATATAAAAGCAAAGGATCTTGGTGTTAAAGGTTTAACGTATCAGCTCGTAGTTGAAACTTTCCCCCATTTGCTACCACCGTTACAAAAAGAGGTTCTTAAGGAAGAGCCTAAAGAAAAGAAAAAGCAAAAGAAATCAAGCAACATATAAAAATTGTATAATTATGGAAGTGTGAATTAACATTTCGGAGTAACTATATGAAGATTTTATTAGCTTTTGTTATGGCGGTAATAATAACATTTTACCCAGCAAAAATAGTCATCCAAACGACTGAAGCGGATGCGGCGAAGATTGTACCTTCAACGCTTAACCAACCGGCAGATTCGTTCACAATGGCGAATGCAAAGAGGCATTTGCCCGGCATGACTAATGCAAATCATACTGGAGGATTCAGCTTACAAAGAGTTGTCGATCCGAGTACATTAATATCACCAGCCAATAAAGCATATCAAGAAATCGCTTGTCTGGCTAAGAATATATATTTTGAAGCCGCAGTAGAAAGTACAGCAGGAAAACTGGCAGTAGCTCACGTTACACATAATAGAGTAACAAGCAATTATTTTCCTAATACTTACTGTAACGTCATTTATGAGGGTAGGCATCACGCAAACGGGTTCCCTAAGAGGGATCAATGCCAGTTTTCGTGGTACTGCGATGGTAAACATGATGAACCATTTCAAGGCAGAAATTGGAGATCAATTCAATCGCTAGCCACATGGTTCTATCATAATGATGATATGAGAGATATAACAGATGGAGCAACACATTACCATGCTGATTATATTAATGATCCCCGTTGGGCGTCATATAAGCGAAAAACGGTTAAAATAGATACACACATTTTTTATAGGTAAATTATGCCAACATATGATTATGGTTGCGTGGATTGTGATTACGAATTCGAAGATATTCTCCCCATTGCAAGAAGGCATGAGCCTTTGGAAAGCCCTTGTCCGAAATGCAGTGGGAGAATTCAACAGAAAGTTGCATGT
This sequence comes from Acidimicrobiaceae bacterium, assembly GCA_002729765.1. Classification (GTDB taxonomy): domain Bacteria; phylum Actinomycetota; class Acidimicrobiia; order Acidimicrobiales; family MedAcidi-G1; genus MedAcidi-G1. The sequence continues at coordinate 34,230 of PBYV01000081.1, read as the reverse complement.
CCAAGCTTTGTTTATGATAATATTTCAGGTACTACAGCAAAGGGTCATAAGAAGAAGCCAGATGAGGCTTTCACTGACCACCTGAAACAAATGAAAAGGAATTATCCTGGGAGTAATATGAATGTTTGATCATGTAGAACTTGAATTTGAAGAATTGAAATCTAAAACCACAAACGGTGCCCGTGTTTATGAAACACCAGATGGATCCTTTCCATCAATTACAACAGTGTTGGGTAGAAAGAAAGCCCAATTTTTTAAAGAATGGAGAGCTAGAATTGGTGAAGAAGAAGCAAATAAAATAACAACTCAAGCTACTCGCCGTGGAACAAAAGTACACAAAGTTGTAGAAAATTATATCGATAATAAAGAAAATTATTTCGAAGATTCACAACCAAATGTTCGTGCAATGTTCAATTCAATTAAACCCTTCCTAGATAATAATCTTTCTAATATTGCAGGAATCGAAATTCCATTATGGAGTAAACAATTAGGTGTTGCTGGTCGCTGTGACTGTGTCGCAGATTGGAAAGGTCAAAAAGCAATTATAGATTGGAAGACTTCCGGAAAACCTAAAAAGAAAGAATGGGTTGAAGAATATTTTCTTCAAGCAACAGCTTATTCAATAATGTTTGAAGAAAGAACAGAAATTCCTATTAATAATATTGTTATAGTAATTGGGGTTGAAAACGAAGAACCACAAATCTTCGAAGAGAAATCTTTTAATTATTGGAAGACTCTCGAAACAACATTACAAGAATGGCTATGAGCGAAAGTAGATGTAGAACAATTTTAATTACTGGCGTTAAAGGATTTATTGGTCATCACTTATATAATTTTTTAACTGAACAAGGACATGAAGTTCACGGTATTGATAATTGTTCAGGATTAGGGTGGGAAGATCGAGATGTACCTCATGAAGATTGTGATATCACTAAAGATCCTTTACCGCATGATGATGTTGACGTTGTTGTTCATTTAGCTGCTAAAGCAGGCGTTCGAGAAAGTTGGGATCCAAAACATTTACGAAAATATAGTGATACAAACATAAAAGGCACCAAACGTATTTTCGAAACTTATAAAAATTCTAGAATCTTTTACGCATCAAGTTCTTCTGTTTCAGATATGAAAAGTCCTTATGCAATGACAAAATTTGCATGCGAAGCTATGGCACCACAAAATGCTATAGGAATGAGATTCTTTACAGTATGGGGTCCTCAATCTCGGCCTGATATGTTTTATAGGCAACTACAAGAAGGAAATATTGGATATTTAACAACACATACGAGAGATTGGTTATATGTGGGTGATTGTGTAAAAGCAATATACTTACTTATGAGAAAAACATTTATATCATATCAACATTTTCAAAGGGTTTATGATATTGGATACGGTACTCCTAAATCCGTTTATGATTTTGCTAAAGAACATGCACCTGAAGGTGTTGATATTAATTCAATTGAATTTAAAAATGTAGAAGGCGAGAGTGAAGAAACATGCGCTGACCCCACCGAGATTAAAAGATTGGGTTGGAAACCTGGAATTCCAGATGATGATTTTTATGTAAACTAATGTTATGCAGTTATCCTTTTAAGCAAATAACTATTAGAGATTGGGATGGTGATAGAATTAAATGGTTCCATCCCTGCTGTAATATGTCGCGACCAGATTGGGAAGATCCAATGGATTGGCAGAATACAGATTTCACACCTGAAGAAGCTTTTAATTCTAAACAGTTTAAAGAATTACGAGAAGCCCTTTCCAATAATAAAAAACACCCGTTTTGTAAAACTTGTTGGGATATGGAAGATAGAGGTATCGAATCTTTCAGAATCCATAATGATGATACTAAGCCCAGAGGAAAATTAGATGTAGTAGATTTCATTGCTTCTAATAAATGTAATCTTGCTTGCAGGATGTGTGATCCTCAAACAAGTCATAGATTAATGTTAGACTTTGAATTCTTTAGTAAAGAACATTTGCTTCACGAAGTCGAAGAAGCCACGTGTGGTAAATTTAGAGGGCGGATGACAATTCCAAAAACTATCAATACCAAACAATATCAATGGCTCTTAAATAATCCTGTAAAGGAACTTAGATTTAGCGGTGGGGAACCGTTCTTTGATAATCAAATTATAAAACTTCTTGATAAATATATCGCTGAAGGTTGGGCTAAAGATACAATTCTCGCGTATCATACAAACGGTACGATGTTTAATCCTCTTTTAATTGAAAAGTTAAATAAGTTTAAAAAACAACATCCTAAATTAAGTATAGATGCCGTTGAAGAATGTTACGAATATATAAGATATCCTCAATCGTTTGATGAGCTTGATAGGTCTGTAAGATTATTTTTAAAAGCATCAACAAATTTAGGAAGAGTAAATATTGCGGTTGTTGTTTCCGCTCTAAATATTTTAGAATTACACGACCATTGGCAGTGGTGTTGTACTCTCCCGAAGAAAGTTTATATTTCATATTGTGAAGTGTATCCAGATCAACGAGGCATAAGCCCAATATATTTAAGTAGACAATTATTAGAACATATTCCTTGGTTAGATTCGAAAAAATTTACTCAAATTCGTAATTCATATTTTAGAAGAAATGTAGAAGATAAAGAAAAAATGCTTAGAGAAATAACTCTATTTGATTATTCTAGGAATCAGCAATATAAAAATTATTTACATCCTCATTTAATATCATGGTTAGATTCGTAGTAGTTGGTGGAGGCGCCGCAGGATGGATTACATCTCATTATCTAAAAAGAAATTTAGATTGTGAATTAACAGTTGTCCATAAAAAAGAAAATGAAATTATAGGTGTAGGAGAATCAACAACACCTACTATTTTAAAAGTTATAGAAGATGTTAAGTCATGGCAAGAAGATAGTAAAGCCCTTATTAAGTATGGAATAAAATTTAACGACTGGCTAAGACCTAATAGTGAATGGTATCATTTATTTGAAGATGCTTTTATAAAAGATGATGTTGACTCTATTGAATATTTAAGAAATGAACATCCTAAAATTGATACTACTACATTTAATTATTATCATGGTGATTTTTTAGTTAAATGTAAAAATAATATAATGGATACTAAAAATAATTCAATTCCAGGATATGGATTTCAAGTACAGGCAGATAAATTGGGGCTTGCTTGTAAAAATGAATTGGAGGGTGAATATAATTTAATTGAAGAAGATGTTACTACTGTTCTTTTAGATAAACACGGAATACATTCTATTGGAACAGAAAACCATATACTACATGCAGATTATTTTATAGATTGTTCCGGATTTGAAAGAATATTGATTAATAGATTATCATCTTTTGAACCTTATGAAGATATGATAGCTAATTCGTATATTGTTGGTAAATTAGATAAACATAAAAAAAGACCTTATACAGTAACAACTGCATTAAAAAATGGTTGGCGATGGGAGATAGATACTCAAGATAGAACGAATGCCGGTTATGTTTATTGTGATCATTTAACAAGTCATGAAAAGGCAATGGAGGAATCAGGTATAGAAGGAGAAAAGAAAAGTTTTGTATCTGGTAAAATGAAAGATATTGCAATTAAAAATTGTATTAGTAATGGCTTAGCACAAAGCTTTATTGAACCGTTAGAAGCAACATCATTAATGATGACTTGTTATACAGTTGAAAAATTCGTTGAAATTATTAAGAGAGGTAAAAGAATAGAAACTCTTAATAAAATTATGGATAAATTTTTAAAGCACACCAAAGAATTTGTAAAATATCATTATATATTAAGTGAAAGAAAAGATTCAGAATGGTGGGAGTATTGGACAGAACAGAAAAGTGATATACAAGATTTTTTCGAACGTTCATTAAAGAATAAACGATATTGTAAGAAAAATGATACATTAATAAATCATTATAATATAGCTTCAATGATGGTAGGATATGAATGCCTAACAGAAAGAAAAAGAATATGATAATAAACAAGATAGTCAACTATTGGAAAGAAAACTTTGGGAAAGAAGATTTAAAATTCCCTTGTACTTATAAACCAGGTACAAATAGCAAAGCATTTGAAGATTCTATAGATGCAATGTTACGAGAAAAGTATCCTGAAAATTGGAAGAAGCACGGCGGAAAGTGATGAAAAAATCCATGGAAGAATTTGCTATTACATTACAGACATGGACATGTAGTATGCATAATAATCCTGATAGAGAAGTTTGTCCTGCACCTAATGGAGAAACATTAGTAGATTATATGAGTGAATATGATTTAACTTCAAGAGTTGATTTTCCACTCTCTATACCTGAACAAGTAGCGCTGTTTATGTTAAATGAACATGTTCATTGGAGAGATTTAGTTAGCTATGATATGAATTTGGTTTTAGATGACATGGAAAAAGAATCATTAGATTATACTTATAGATTAAATCGTACACTTTTAATATCAAAAGGAATATCTAATTCAAATGAACCATGGACACAACAAAGTAATGATCTTCCTCTGCACCGAATGAAACATATGCTACATCCGAATATTGGTTTTTTTGATAATATGTCCCAATATCAATTTTTAGATATAGAAACACGAAATGGACATCCTGTATATATTCCATTTAAAGAAACATTATATTTGTTTAATCAACTATGAACATATTAATTTTAGGTGGTGGAAGTGCGGGTTGGTTAGCAGCCGCATATTTATCCCGAACTAATAAAGTTGAAATAAAGCTTCCTAAAAATTCCAAACCTATAGGTGTTGGAGAAAGCACATTACCCGGACTAGTTAAATTTTTTGATTATTGTGGAATATCTGAAGAGGATGTAATTAATAAGTGTGACGGTGTAATTAAATATGGTATTAAACATCATGGTTGGCATAAAACTGATTGGGTACACCCGTTTCCCAATAATACTCATGCTTATCATTTAGATGCGTTAAAAATGATTATTCTTCTAGAAGAAATTACGCGCCCCAGATTATGTAAAGTAGATAATCCTGATTTAGTAATAGATTGCACCGGCTTCAATAGTGATTTTTCTAAAAATAAACAATTTGGTTCTTATAAAACTCTGTCTAATAATATGGCACTCTTCGCGCCCGGTGATTCTAATTGTCAATCTATAACAAACACTTTCGCTATGGATTATGGGTGGATGTGGAATGTAGATTTAAGATCAAGGAGTGGTAATGGGTATGTTTTTAATAATAATTTTATAAGTGTAAATGATGCCATTGAAGAATTTAAAAATAAAAATGTAGGTAATGTTAAAGCCGAAGACATTCAGGCTATTCCCTTTAATAATAGGTATTGTTTAACCCCGTGGTTGGGGAATACCGTGTCTGTGGGATTAAGTTGTGGGTTTGCAGAACCTCTTGAAGCTACAGGACTTTTTCTAATAACATGGGCGATAGAAACTATTGAAAAATTAAAATATAAAAAAAATAAAGAGGAAATATTTAATCGTTCATATGTTAGATTGTGCCAGCATGTATATGATTTTTTGGAATTATTTTACACTTCTTCTAAAAATGATCATACTGAATATTGGAGATCTTTAAAAAAATATCATACATTGAATAAACCAAAATATAATATTAATTTTTTTAGGGAAAACTATTCTTATAAGTTTTTAAATGATGCCAGCTTATGAAGAACGTTTACTTATTACAATTAACATCTCCTTTATCTGACTCTTCTGTTGGAGTTGAAATGTCGAGTAATAAATCGGCATTTTTACCATATTCTGTCGGTCTTCTTTGGTCTTATTGTTTACAAAATAAAATAATATCCGATAATTTTATATTAAAGGATTTAGTGTTTAATATAGATGATTTAGATCATTATATTGATAACATGGAACAACCAGATATAGTTGCCACTAGTAATTATATGTGGAATTCTAATAAACACCTTTATATTTTAAAAAAAATAAAAAAAAAGTATCCAGATTGTTTAATTATTTGTGGAGGGCCGCATGTTCCTAATTCTAATGATGATAAGTGGTATGATTCACATGACTATGTAGATATTGGTGCTGTGGGTGAAGGAGAAAAAATCTTTGAACAAATTTTATTAGAATATTTTAATAAAAAAGATTTTTCAGAGATACCAGGAATTATTTTTAGAAAAAATGATAAAATTTTTAAAACGAAACAAGCTATTAGAATTAAAGATATTAATACAATCCCTAGTCCATATTTGTCAGGTCTTTTTAATAATATTATATTAAAAAATCCTTCAGTTAATTTTCACGCCACCGTTGAGATGGATAGAGGTTGCCCATTTAAATGTACCTTTTGTGATTGGGGCAGTTTAACTCAACAAAAGATGATAAAATTTGATGAATGTAGACTATTTAAAGAATTTGAATGGATTAGTCGCAATAAAATAAATTATCTTTGGTTCACAAATAGTAATTTAGGTATATTTAAAGAAAGAGATTATAATATAATAGATAAGGCAGTAGGGTATCATGAAACCACAGGCTATCCTAAAAAAATAGCACATTCAGGTTATGCAAAAACACCGGCAGATAAAAATTCTTCATTGCAAATACAACAACGATTATTAGAGGGTGTTGAGAATAATAATACTGTTCCTAGAGTGGCTTTACAGTCTACTGATCCAGAAGTTTTATCTAATATTAAAAGAAAAAATATGAGCATTGTTAATGCGGATAAGATGGATTCTAAAAATATAGAGATTGAATTAATATATCCCCTACCAGGTACTACGTATGATAGATGGGTTAAAGAGCTATCCGGAATGATGCCAATTAAAAAATTAAAAATAAACGTATATCCTTGTTTAATTTTACCGAATGCGGAGCTTAATGATAAAGCTTATAAAAAACGTTTTAAAATGAAAACGAAAACCATTCCCTTTAATGTTGACATGGAAGAATGTGAAATTATTACTTCTATGGAGTCTATGTCTTATGAAGATGTTGTTAAAGGATGGATGTTTGTATGGATTGTTAAGAATTTTTGGTTTGAGCCAATATTGAGATATATATATTATGAATATTTTAAAGCCGATGTTAAAATAAAAGATTTCTTTGTTAAATTTCAAGATTTTCTAGAAAATAACCCAACATCAACCACAGGCACATTATATAATCGATTAAAAAATAATATTCATAATACATATGATGATTATGACCAAGTAGTTGATCATAATTATTGCATTGGATATTTTCGAGAACATGTTAATTTAGTTTTAAAGGACTTTGAAAACTTTATATTCAAATATTTTAATAGGTCTATATATAATTTAGGTGTGGGTTATGCAATGCAGTAATAGATCATTAAATGATGATGATTTATTGATAATATTAGAATTTTTAGTTGAATGCTCATATTTAAGATATAAAAATAATGTGAGTTTAAAAAGTATCAAATATAATGAAGCCAAGTGGGTGGGAACCTTTATAGATTCATCTTTAATTTCTATGAGTGGAGTTAAATGGGAAGAAGAGTTAAAAGGATATCGTTTATTATTCAGAGGTGTTACTCTTCCTGGACATGTAAAAAAAGTATCGAGAGATATTATACAAAGTTCATATCAATGGAGCCATATAAACATCCAAAAGGAAATTACGGGTGGAGTCGGACCATATTATTTAACAAATAATGTAGATTCTAAAAATGGTGTTAAGAGTTATAAATTTTCAAACATTATGAAAAAGTTATCCCAAAAAGGTATCGTAGATTTAGTGGATGTCAAAATGTTTAATAATGTGAAACAAAATATTTGGAAATATAATTTATGAAAATATCTTTATATACTAGTGGTTCAACCGGAAAACAAAAACTAGTTACACATGCTGAAAATGATTTTTTTAAAGCCGGCCATTGGTTAGTTGAAAAATGGGGAATAGAATACGATGATGTTATTATAAACCCTTTCCCAACATGGACTATTGCAAGCTGGGCATTTTGTATAATACCTGCAAAAATTGCTCATTGTAATGTAGTAAATGTTAAATTTGAACCTTTGAAATTCTGGGATGTTGTAGAAGAAGTTAAACCTACAATTCTTACATTAGCAATTGGAACATGGAGGACTCTTGTTAAAAGAAAAAAACCTAATCTTGAATTTGTTAGGAATTTTTCTACAGGCTCTGCGCCGGTTACTGATGAAGATATATCACTAATGAAATCAACAGGCGCACAAAATGTTTGGAACATATATGGTTCTACAGAATGTATACCACCTGTAATGATATCAAATAATAATATTTTTGATTTTCAAGAATCTCCATATTATTTGGAATACAAAGATAATTTATTTGTTGATGGTGTAAGCACAGGTGATACATTTGATCTCAGTACAGGAAAATTTGAGAGTAGAATAAAACAGATAAAGGCGGATACATGGAAGTCTTAACAGAGAAAGAATATTATACATATCATACCGAAAATGCAGTTCCTACGAAATTAAAAATAGATAGTGAATTGTTTGTAAAGGAAATATCCAGGTTTAATTTTATACCTTGGGGAGATGTTCACTTAGAATTTCCACGGTATGCGGTTCCTTTAATTAATGAAGATGGAATTTTTAAAAAAGATGATCCTGCGTGTTATCCATTAGATAGATGGAACTTTTTATTAGAATATCCCCAATTCAAATATAAAGAATGGACAGATGACCATCTGGTTAAATGGAAAGAATGGAATTCTCGAAAAATTGATATGGATAGTATTGTAAATGAAAAACATTTTAAGGAACCAACTGATGCATTAAAAATTTCCAGTCTATCTGTATTAAGTGAAATATTGCCTTATATGTATAGAAGCTGTATATTCAAATGGGATTATTTGGGACATTTTAAAAAACATATAGATACTTGGCACCCAACACAGTGGATTAGGTTATGGGGGACCACTAATCCCGACGGCATGGTTTTGCGTTATGAAGAAAATGGTACAATGGTAAGAAGGCATAATATAGAACAGGGTAGACTTTATCTACACGATTCAATTAAGCCTCACGAAGCGTTAGCCTTTACCGATGATGTATATCAATTCTTTATAGCATTAAATCCGCGTGCATTGGAGGTTTTATGGTAGAAAGATTAATAGATTCCAGTGAGCATTGGAAAAATGGAAACATTTCAGAAATTAAAGATTTTGCAGATGAGTATGGATATCTTTTTTTCAAACAATGTTTAGATGTAGAAGAGAATTTAAACGTTAAACATCAAATAGACGAAGTTTTATTAAAATATAATTATATTACTGAAACTGGGGATTTTAATACAGATTTTCAAGATATGTTTTATGCTGGCGGTGTGGGTCCAGATGAATATTTTACTGATATTAATTATTTGGAAGATTTACATTCATATATGCATCAAGATATGTTTTATGCTGTAATGAAAATAATTACCGGCAAAGATTGTATACCTATACCCAGATTAGTTCAAAGGACAATTTTTCCTAATAATCCCAGATTGACAACATTACCACATCAAGATCATTGGTATGCTGGAATGTCGCTTGATTTGTGGACAATGTGGATTCCTTTTGGTGATGTGTCATCAGATATGGGTTCTATGAGAGTATATCCTAAATCTCAATTACTTGGGATTATACCTCCAGAACAAAGATATTTTTCTGAAGAAAACCAGATGATTGGATATCATCCAACTAATTTTGAAGAATGGATTACTGATGATTTTCAAGCAGGGGATTTTTTAATGTTTAATGTCCTTACTCAACATGGCAATAATCATAATATATCATCTAAAGTCCGGTGCACCTTAGACACTAGATATCAACCTGTAGATGAGAGATTTTTTGATTTATTTTTTGATACACATTCTAAAGATTTGGAATGGGAAGATGTATATTCAAATTTTAAAGATAAATCAAAATGTTTTTATTGGGACAGATATAATTTAAATATTGTTCAAGATGAATCGTTATCCAGAGCTGTTGCTGAAAATCATGCAACTATAAAAATAGATTTCAATGATACATTAAAATGAGCAAAAATTTATATATGTGTCAAATAACTCCGGCCGATGAAACCATTGGAGGGATGTCAAAATGTGAATGGGCTTTCTTACCTTATACAGCAGGAGTATTATGGGAATATGCTCATTGTAATGAATTGATTAAAGATAGATATGTTCTTAAAGACACTATTGTGTTTAGGGACCCTTTAGATGATGTATTAGATAAACTAGATCAACCAGACGTGGTTGCATTTTGTTGTTATGTTTGGAATACTAGCTTTCAATGTATTATAGCAGAAAAGATTAAAGAAAAATATCCTAATTGTCTTATTGTTGTTGGTGGTCCTCATATACCAGTTAAACAGGATGAATGGTTTAAAGCCCGACCATATATTGATATTGCTGCTGTAAATGAGGGCGAAGAAATTTTTGAAAATATTTTATTAGAAGGAATTAATGATAATCCAGACTATTCTAAAATAAATGGAATCATATTAAATGGTACTAATGATATTCTGAGAACACCAAAGCATCCTAGAATGAAAGATCTTGATGTAATACCGAGTCCTTATCTTACTGGGTTTTTTGAAAAAATAATGAATGATTATCCTGATGTAAAATTCCATGCTACATGGGAATCTAATAGGGGATGCCCCTTTAAATGTTCTTTTTGTGATTGGGGTGGATTAACTTATCAAAAAGTTAAAATATTTGATATAAATAGATGTAAGGATGAAATTACGTACATTGCAGATAAAAAAATGTTTGCAATGTGGATATCCGATGCAAATTTTGGTATATTTAAAAAAAGAGATGTTGAACTCGTACAACATCTAGTAGATACATATAACAAAGAGGGATATCCTGAATTTTTTCCCACATTAGGGTATGCTAAGACACCCCCGAAAAGAAATGGCGTCGCTGAAATTCAGAGATTGATCAGGGAGGCATTACCTGATAATAAAACACCATCTCCTAGAGTAGCTATACAAAGTTTTGATCATGATACATTAACTAATATTAGACGTGATAATTTAAGCATAACCGATCTAGATCTAATAGTAGATAGTCAAAAGCAAAATGATGTACCTTTTGAAGTTGAACTTATAATTCCTTTACCGGGAATGACATATAATAGTTTTGTTGCCGATTGGGAGTATTTTTTACAAAATGATTCATCTGATGGAATGATATATCCTGCTATGGTTCTTCCTAATTCCGAATTTGGGTCGGTGGAATATCAAAGTAAGTATAAAATTAAAGTCAGAAATATGCCATACAATTATTTTGTAAGTAAGGATTTTTCTGATAGACGTATATATACCAGTTTAGACAAATTTAAAAATGAACATTTGGAATATGCTGATATAATAGTAGAAACCTTTTCAATGTCAGAATCTAATGTTATTAAGTGTTGGATGTTTTATTGGGTAATAGAATGTTTTTGGTATCATATTGTTTTAAAAGATATTGTAAGTTATATAAGCAAATGTCTTAATATTCCGTTAGTTGAAGTTTTTAAAAAAATGCAAACATATATTCTCAATTCTTATGGAATAATAAATGAAAGATATTCTGAATTAGAGTCTTTAGTAAACAAAAGTTATTTTGCATATGATATGAAATCTCAAAAATTTCAAGATATTAAATTTTTCCAGGAACATCATGAGTTTTTCTTTCATGATGTCACAACATTTATTTCTGATGCGTACAAAAATGATTTAAATGATGAACAATTCACGGAGACGATTGAAATGATAAAAAGAAAAGATGATTCAGATTTTTATTATCGAGATGTAACACAAAATATAATTGATGGGGGTGAAATTGAATTAGGAGGAGCTCCATGAGTAATCAACAGGACGTAGAAAAACGAATTCAACATAATGCTACGGACAGTGCTGTAATACATGGTTTATATGAAACTGTTCATAATGATTGGTCCGGTGATATTAATGATTATGATATATCTCCATATACAGATTCAAGTGAGGCATTTCATGATGGTGATTATGACGAGATTAAAAAAAGAGCTAAGTCAGATGGTTACTTATATATAAAAGGAGCACTGGATGTAGAAAGAAACATGTCTTTAAGGGATGATGTTTTGCGTATATGTGCTGAGCAAAATTTATTATTAAAAGATGATATTTTACGCGATGATGTAGATGTTAATTCCGGATCCGGGCCTACTGCATTTTGGGATATCTTCGTTAAATTACAATCTTTTAATGAATATTTACATAAAGAACCTCTTTTACTTAAATTATTTTCTCATATGTATGGCGAAGAATTTATGTTATTGCCTAGAGTACTTTTTAGATTTTTTAAAAATAATGGTGAATTTTCTAAATTACATCAGGATTTTTGGTATTCCGGAGTTGCACGAAATATGTGGACCGCGTGGGTCCCATTTGGTGATAATCCCATAGATAAGGGTGTTATAGTAACTGCGAAAGGCAGTCATTTAAATTTGGGTAATATTCCAAATGAAGATAGATTTTTTGACCAATCCAATCAGATAACTTTTAAACTAAATAAAGATGATTACGAATGGTTGGCTAGTGATTTTGAAAGCGGTGATGTATTACTTTTTCATAATCTGACTACCCATTTTAGTACAACCAATACAACGAATCATTTAAGACTTTCTGCTGATTTTAGATTTATACCATTATCTGATCCTTTAGCAGATTATTTTTTTATACCCCATATGACCGAACATACGTGGGATGATATATATGAGGATTGGGACAGCACAGATTATCAACGATATTGGTCTCACTTAGAATCAAAGTTTATGTCTCCAGATGAAATAGACGACACAACAAACTCTATTATGAGCCACACAACTCAATTTCAAAGTAATATATGAAAACAAGTAAAATACCTGGATTAGGAAGATTTGGTCTATTCATAGACGATCTACATTATAAAGATATTACACCCGAATTATGGAATGAGATTGCTACTTTATATTTGGACAATTTAGTAGTTATTATACGCGATTGTGATTTTACTTTAGCACAATTTGAGGAATTAACCCTAAGATGGGGTGATGGTACTAGTACTTTTTTGGTTAACATTACCAAAAAATATGGGTTCACAGATGTTTTTCAATTTGCTGATAATATGGCAAAATTAGATTTAACTGATGAAGAGAAGCAATGGTTCAGGGCAGTAGATAAGGTTAAGGCTACTGATATAGATCCAGAAAAAGCTGCGGCGGTTAGAGTAACATCTAGAAGAGATGAGAATGGTGATTTTACAGGAATGTTTCCCGACGGAGAACTGCTTTGGCATGCTAATGAATCTGGTAATTTTTTATTCGCGCCCAGCGTAGTTTTTTATGGATATGAAGATATCGTAGGATCCTCTACTGGGTTTTTGACTACGACCGATTGGTATGAAGAACAAACAGAATCTTTCAGAAGTGAGCTCGATGATATGATTCTCGTTCATAGTTTTACTAAAAATAGATTTACTCCTGAATTATCTGAAGATGAACAACAAGTAATAATTAAAAATAATATGTGTCCTGAAAGATGTGAACTGCCCATGGTTATGCAATCTCCAGGTGGAATAAAAGGTTTACATTATACTATTACCAGTACCGTTTCCGGAATTAAAGGGGCAACTGATTCAGAGTTTAAAAAAATAACTGATAGTATAAATGAAACACTATTCGTTGATAAATATATTTACGACCACTGGTATACTTCTAGAGATTTATGTTTTTTTGATAATACGATTTCTCTACATAGGCGCCAAGGCGATTTATCTAAGGGTAGATTAGGATATAGGATTCAACATAATTTAAGATATATACAAAGAGTTGATAGTCTATATTTAAAAGAACCATGGAAATCACAATATATAAAAGAAGTTAATGAGATGAACAATATTTTAGGGTTTAACGATGCAAGATTCCCAGCGTTCAATTCTTATTAAATAAAAGGATAGTTAAATGATACAAGATAACGGATGGTATAGAAACGACAACGATACAGCACTCAGAGATAAACTAGCTGATGATTTTCCCATTGGAACTAACGATGCGTCTTTCAGTTTTCATCAGAAAATATTAGATGATTTAAGTTTATCTAATACAAGAGTCTCAATAGATATTGGAGCATATACTGGGGCCTGGACATCGGTTTTGAGTGACAATTTTAATGCAGTTTATTCATTTGAACTTTCTGCTGATAATTGTGAATGTATTACCAAAAATACGGAAAGCAAAACAGGTATAACCTTACATAATGTTATTATTACACATCGGAATAGTAAGTCTGTTACTCTGTCGGATGGTGAAAATTTTGAGGTAGAAATATTTGCGCAAGAAGGTGCACAGGTCAAACAGAATGAGGTTGGTATCATGGAATTAACTGATGCAGCTGATTATAGTTCTTCTAGATTTGTTAGAGTCGATAAAGCAGAAGAGATGTCTAAAAGAAGTCTTTCTACTAGCGATGAACCGAGTGAGACCAAAATTACAATGAAAGAAATTGATGAATACAATTTTACCGATGTTGATTTAATTAATTTACATACTAACGGTAGTGAGTATCTTGCTATTATGGGTGCTGTTGATACCATAGCAGCGTGTAGACCTGTTATAATATTTCAAGCAGATGAAACTGAAATGAGTTATTATAGTCATCAATCAGATAATTGTAATTTTGATGAGAATGCTGGAGGTGTTTTAAAGCAAGATCGCGAGACAATACAGACTCCAGAAACGATTGACGAATTTATAACCAGCTTAGGATATTCTATTACAACAAACACAGCATTTGATAAATGGGGCATGACATATAGGATAGCTGTTCCCGATTAATATGATTAAAAACTTTACATGTGAATATCCATATAGTATGTTAAACATGACCATGGATGGGGACTATCAAACCTGTTCTTGGTCTAAGGTATATCCAAAATATCATAATTCATCTCCGAATAGTTTCTTTAATAGTTCTTTATTGAAAAATATTCGATCAGATATGGCTAATGGTATATTTTCTTCTGATATACAAGACATGTGCCGGTTTTGTATAAAATTAGAAAATTCTAATGAAACGTCTCCTAGAATTCCTTTTATTAATCCCCCCAAAGAAGAATTAACCCATATTAATTTAAATCAAATTGGCAATCGATGTAATCTTCGATGTGCTGGTTGTGGTCCTGAGAGGTCTTCTAAGTATGGACCATTAATAGATAATTGGAATTATAATATTGATGAGTTCAAAGATATTAAAAAAATTGGGTTTATAGGTGGCGAAGCACTATTAATGAAAAGTGTAAAAGATGTTCTATTTAATCTTGATGCAGAATTTGTACTTATAACTAATGCTACTACTTTTCCCAAATGGTTGTATAAATTAACCAAGAAGAAAATTAAATTTATAGTTTCAATAGATGGTGTTGGACAATTAGATGATTATATTCGCCAAGGTTCCAATTTTACTAAAAAACATTTAAATATAAAAAAATATGCAGAATACTTTGATATAGATTTTATGTGTACTATGCAAATGATGAATTATAGATATTTAAATGATATTAAAAATTATGTGTCTGATGAATTTGGAAAAAAGTTAACTTCGGTTAATAGATTGATGGTGCCCAGTATTTTAGATGCTATAAATTTACCTATACCATATAAGTTTCAATATAGTAAAAGTAACCAGTTAACGAAATCTTTTAAAGAAGCTTTTCCAGATTTAGATAAATTTAAATCAGCCATGAGTTTTTTAAAGGCACGCGATATTCAATATAATAAATCGTTATTAGATTTTTTACCAGAATTTGAAAATGAATATATGCATGCTGAGCCTTCTGAATATGCCTTAGAAGATATGAGTAAAATGACTGATAATGTTCCACCTATTATAATGTATAATATATGATATTCGGAACAGTTGAAAAGTGGGGTGATGATGGCCACGCTTTAAAGGGTAAAGGTACTGGAATTGAAGATGCTATAAAAGCCGGCTTTGATACTTTTGATACTGCTCCTGTATATTTAAATGAGAAAGAAGTTGGCAATGATCTTGAGGGTATATTTCAAGTCCAGTCTAAATTAGATTATTTTAAATGGGGATATGAAAATGTTATTGAGGAGTTTGAAAAATCTAGTGAACATTTAAGTATAACAACATATTTAATACATTGGCCTGTTTTACCATTAAAAGAATTAAAAGAAACATGGAGAGCATTCGAACATCTTAAAAATGAAGGCCAAGTTGAAAAAATAGGTGTTTGTAATTTTACAATAAAACATCTTCATAAATTATTAGATATATGTGAAACACCACCTGATATAAATCAATTTGAATTAAATATATTTTGCCAGAATGATGAATTGGTTAATGAATGCAACCGTCACAACATTGAAGTACAGTCTTATTCTTCCATTTGTAGAGGTAACCCCCCGTCTTTGCCGGGCGAGACATCAATCTCATCAGGTGTTATGCTTGATTGGTTATTATCTAAAGGTGTTAACCCAATTGTTAGAAGCACTAAAATTAATCGATTACAAGAGATGATAAAACTCGAAAGCGGATTAACGGAAAGGTCTTTAGATCATTATAAGGAATATGATAGACAATTTCGTCGATGTCCAGACCCAAATACTATGGGGGACTGGTGATATAAATATTGTATTCACTATTTGACAAATGATTATATATGAAATGCTTGGCGCCGTGGGTTACAATTAGACAAGATGAAGATGGTTCTGTAATGCCTTGTTCTTCTTATTTTACACGCCTTAAAGATGTTAAAATAGGATCTACTCATAGAAATATTCAAGAATTTTTTAATGGATCTGATTATAATGATTTTCGTATGCGAATGTGTAATGATGAAGACATTAAAGGGTGTATTGAATGTAAGGTAGATGCTGAAAATGGTAATCCAAGTCATCGTGATTATTGGAATACAAAATATGCAAATATTACAGAACCGGCAATAAGAGAATTAGAATTATGTTTAAGTAATAAATGTAATTTTCAATGCATAGCGTGTAATAGCCATTTTAGTAATAAGTGGTATAAAGATGATAAAGCATTAAATGAATTAGGGGTAGATAAAACTGGTCAGCTATCACCTCGAAGACATTTAACTTCTCCTGATGATATGGTTGGGGTTAATTTAGATAGTTTAGTATTATTGAGAATCCTTGGAGGTGAGCCCTTAATAGAACCCCGATTTTTAAATGTCTTTGAAGTACTAAAAGAACGAAATATTATTCAAAATGTTGAACTGTTTATTAATACAAATAATTACATCTTTCCAAATAAAGAATGGCAAGAGTATTTACGATTATTTAAAAAGATTACTATAGTATTGAGTATAGATTCTATAGGTAAATTGGGTGAGTGGAATAGACACGGTTTTGATATGAAGAAGTTTACGATCAATGAAGGTCGATGGATAAACTTTCCTACTAATGTTGCATATAATTCTGTTGTTCATAATTTTTCTGTATTGGGTTTAAATGATTTAATTCATTGGGTAGATCTTCCGATTCACTTTGGCATGGAAGGAAAAGATCACGCTTTGGATTTAACATTGGGTCCGTCATACCTATGTATTCAAAATTTACCAGAACATACGAAAGAGTTAATCGCGGATAAATTGGATCAGAGATTATATAAAGTAAAGGAATTTATGTTTGCAGAAGAACATAATCCAAAGTATGTAAAACAGTATAAAAAGTTTTATGAATACTTCGAGAAAAAATGGGGCATGCCTAAAGAAAATAAATTAATTTATGAAAGTGTATGCGAGAAATATTAGTGGTTGCATTAGAAGAAGAATTGTCAGATGCCGACATATATTGTGGAATAGGACGAAAGAGTGGATATAATTTATCAAGCTTTTTAGAAAACCGCGGACCTTATCCACGACCTAAAAGAGTTATAAATTATGGTACTTGTGGATCTTTTATACAAGGACTAAAGGGATTACATAAAATAACAACCTTTAGTGATAGCGAAGAAGACCAAGGAGATGGTTTAGGTCTAAAACTTTTAACACAGGAAAATTTTGTTACAAAAATTATACCTGGTTATGACTTAGTTGATTGTGAGGCTTTTTATTTAAAACAGATATGTGATAAAAGAGAAATAGAATTTGAATGTTACAAATATATAACAGATGAAGTTGGTAAAAATACAAAACAAGATTGGGTTAATGGAATGAAGGAAGGTGAGGCATGTTACAGAGAATACTTGACGAAGGTTATGTCAAAATCGATTATGAAATAGATTTCCCTCACGAAGAATTTAAGCTGCAACATCCAGTTTTTAGAGAAACTCCATATTGGAAATTGGA
Source organism: Acidimicrobiaceae bacterium (assembly GCA_002729765.1). GTDB lineage: Bacteria > Actinomycetota > Acidimicrobiia > Acidimicrobiales > MedAcidi-G1 > MedAcidi-G1. Next base: position 15,941 of record PBYV01000081.1, on the reverse strand, counting down.
GATGATAGATTGGACCCCATTTGAAGAAGTTAAATGTGAAAAATGGTGTTCTGATATGTATCGACTTAATATGGATATTCTTAATGATCCACTTTATGAAGATACAAGAAACTGTAGAGCTTCTATATTAAGATATAATAAAGGGTATATCAAAGAACATACAGATAGAGGAATGTTTACCTTTCTTTATAATATCTATCCCGGATTATATCTTAAAATAAATAAAAAATGGAAAGAGTTAGATTACGGACTGTTTATTTGGCTTGGTGATATTGGAGCAAAACAATTTAATAAACCAGCAATGGAACATAAAGCTAAATGTAATGATATTCGTTGGTCACTTAATTATTTTTCAGCCCCAAGCAATATTGAAAATCCTTGGACGGCAAATGAAATGACCGGCACATTATGAACAGATATATTATACAGACCTTAGTGACATGTAAAGGAAAAACCTTCTTATCCAAAGAATCATTTAAAAAATGGTTTGTAGAAAATTTGGTTCCCCAAGATTCTGATCCTTTAAGAAAATATAATTTTACCATCATGGAACAACATGGTCATGAAAATTTCTTTTTAACATTTATTGCTCCGAATAAAGGGATATTAACACATATATATCAAACAAAAGAAGAATATTATAATAGTATAAAATTAAGAACTGAACAACAAAATTTAATGCATAAATATAATATAGGATATGCAGTTTCAGATGTGATGAAACAGATTATCAACTAACAAAATTACAGTAAGGAAGTCATTATGTTACATGGTTCATTTAATAAGATGCTGAGAGAAACAATTCATGAATCTCAAAAGTGTCAAAGGAATTGGGATTTAAGTAAAGATATCCCTCAAGAAGATAAAGATTTAATCATCGAGGCCGCAACTAATTCTCCTTCAAAACAGAATCTTAATTACTTTAATGTTCATGTTATTGAAGATCGAGATGTAATTGAAGAAATACATTCATATACAGAAGGTTTTGGGCCTATCTATAAAGATTATGATGCAAATAAAACCCCTCATGAAAGATCTAAAGATGGTCAAGCCCATTATGAGAAAGGAAAAGAGGGAGGCAAATATTATACAAATCCTCAAGTATTAGGACAACTGCTTTTAGCATTTACACCTAATGAACCGTCTCAAGTACGTGAAGAGAATGATACTTATGATCAAGACAGAGATATGGCAATTGGTATCTCAGCTGGTTATATTAATGTTATAGCTACTCAAATGGGTTATGCTACCGGTTGTTGTAAGTGTATAAGTGATGTACCGGCAATTGGAAAAATTTTAGGTGAAGAGCCTATTTTGCTAATGGGAGTTGGTGTTGCTGATGCAAAAAGAGATAGACGAGAACATCACAACGATCCTTCTTTTACGTTTCCATCATTAAAGCAGAATAAGAAAATTAGTGTTAATTATGTTTAGAAATGCCTCTTTGTGATTTACCATTTAAATCTGTTTTTTTTATAAATCGAAAAAAAGACTTTCCTCTTTTTATGCCTTGTGAGGCTATAACTAAGAATAATGAAAGTCATTGCCCTATTCAAAAAATACCTAATCCTCTTGAATGGCAATCTGATGATTCAGAATTAAATCCAGAACAGATAATTAATTCTTTAAATTATCAAACCCTACAAGATAATCATCGAAAGGGTATAAAAGATAAAAGGTGTAAATTTTGTTGGGACCTAGAAAAAACAGGACCTCATAGCCCTAGATTAAACCCTGACAAAATTGATAAAGACACTGATGGATTAATGGTGCATTTTTTATTAGATAATAAATGTAATATGGCATGCCGGATGTGTTCTCCGATGGCTTCAAGTTTACTCCAAAAAGATTTTAATTATTTTAAACATCATGAAAATGTTAATGATATCACTTCGGTAACTGATGGATTTTTTTCTTCTGATGACATAGTAAGTTCAGTAGAATTGTCTCAATGGGATTGGGTGATTAATAATATTCACAAAATTGGAGCCTTAAAAGTAACTGGAGGAGAACCCCTTTTTAATAAACAATTTATTAATGCAATGATCCCATTAAAAAAAGATGGATTAAATTTAAATGTCACAACGAATGGATCTTTATTTACCAATAAAATGTGTGATATTCTTAACGAATTTAAGGGATTGTATTTTACAATATCACTTGATTCAATAGGAAAAAATTATGAATATGTGAGATATCCATATAATTTTAAAAAAGTGGAAAAATCAATAGCTAATTTTATTAAAAGATGTTATAATATAAAAGAGATTAAATATAATTGTGTTGTGAGCGCATTAAACATATTTTATATAGATGAATTGATAAAATGGAACAATGATTCATTTAATATTTATTTTACTGAAGTATATCCCAATCTTAGAGGCATAGGTATAAAAAACTTGCCTGTATTTTTATTAAAAGAATTGTATGATATAATTCTTAATGTAGAATTTAGTGATCATATGTTATTAAACATGATTCAAAAAGCTATTGATGATAATCAAGAAGATAAACAAAAGATGATTAAAGAAATAAAATTATTTGATTCATCTCGAAATCAGAATTTTCGAGATTATCTTCATCCCAACTTATTATCCTGGTTAGACGGCTAATATGAAAATAGATAATGATCCGGAGACACCATCTCCAACATTTTGTGCGTTACCTTGGATGCATATTTCTACTCGACCTTCTGGTCATATGAGAGTGTGTTGTACGGCGAATGCATCTGCAGTACAGGATAAGAATTCAACAAATAAGACAATATCAGAAGCGGGTGTTCTCAGAAGAGATGATGGGAAACCTGCTAACCTAGCAACCACACGTTTACTAGATGCATGGAATAATGAGTATATGAAATCCGTGCGTAGAATGATGCTTAAAGGTGAGCGTCCTGCATCTTGTTTAAAGTGCTTTAAGGAGGAAGATGCCGGACATAGAAGTAAAAGACAATGGGAAACATCAAAATGGATCAACGAACTCGGACTGGAAGATGTTCTTAGCGGAACAGAAGAGGATGGAACCATTCCTCCAAGAGTACGGTATATTGATCTTCGGCTTGGCAGTAAGTGCAATCTTGCATGCGTTATGTGTAGTCCTCACGATTCATCTAAGTGGGTAAAAGAATATAAACAGATTTGGCCTACTCTAGAAAATAAAAGACTCAAGTCCAATATGGAGTGGGAAAAAGAATCTGGGAAGTTAGCATGGTCGGGGGGTTCATATGCATGGCATAAAAAGAACCCGGAATTTTGGGAAGACTTTTATGAACAGGTACCTACACTAAGACAGTTATATTGGGCAGGTGGTGAAGCACTTATAATGAATGAACATTATGAGGTTCTTGAAAAAATTATTGAAATGGGGCATGCTAAAAATATTGAATTGAGATATAATTCAAATGGTATAGAATGGCAACCTAATTTATTTGATCTTTGGAAAGAATTTAAAAATGTTATTATGCATTTTAGTATAGATGATTATGGTGAACGTAATCATTATATTAGATATCCTGCACCATGGAAAAGAGTTGTAAAACAATTACACAAAATAGATGATTATCCACATGGTAATTTAAGATTAACAACTGCAACATGTGTTACAGCTCTAAATATTTTTTACCTACCTGAATTTATAACTTGGAAATTAGAAGAAGATTGGAAGATATTAAATAAATTTCCTGCCGGCGCTGGAATGATAGATTTGCACTTAGCATATTGGCCTCCTCAATTAAATTGTAAAGTATTACCTGATTGGTTTAAAAAAGAAACAACATTAAAATATAAAGATTTTGGAAAATGGCTAAAGAGTAATTGGAAGAAGTGTAATGGGGTTGATGATTTAACTTGGGATGAATGGAAAGAGTTACCATATGGTATAAAGAGATTAGAAGGATTGGTATCATTCATGAATGGTGAAGATTGGTCGGAAAGATTACCAGAAACAGTTGAATGGTGTTATACGGTATCAAAAAAAAGAGATTTAGATTTTAATAAAATATTTCCAGATCTTGAATGGTTAGAATGGTATAATAAATAGTGAAAGCATATTATGAAATTAACATATTTAAATAAAACAGTTGAAATTAATATTCCATCAACTACAAAACGATTAAAGCAACAAGTTTTAGAAGATTTTTTTGATTCATATAAAGATGCAGATAAAGAACCATATGAAAATGAAGAATTTTTATTTAAATTGGGTTCGTTTGAAGGTTCTTCAGATATAGAAGAAATTCCTGTTAATGTTATAGGACAATGGATGTCTGGCGGGGCAGATAGTTCTTTATTAGCTTATCTATTGTGTAAAAAAATACGTGATGAGGAATTGGATATTAAATTTCAACCTATATCTGTTCGTAGAGGCAGAGCGAACAATCCTATATATGCCGGAAACGTAATAGACTTTATAGAGGAAGATTTAGGTGTTGATTTCATTTTGCCTCATGAGGTTTATTATCCTCCATTAGATGATGAATATATGAGAGAGATAAAAATATTTTGGGAAAGAGATGATTATAATTTTCGTCAACGTAAATTTGAAATATTATATTCAGGAATCACTTCAAATCCACCAGCGGATGATTTAACGATACCTAAAAACAAAGAACGTGTTAGGGATGACACTGGAGTTGATAAAATTGTCGAACAACGAAATGGATATAGACATTATATAAATCCGTTTATAAATGTTAATAAAAAATGGGAGGCAGAAGCATATAAAGATAAAGGATTATTAGATTCTTTATTTCCATTGACATATAGTTGTGAAGGAAGTATTGAAGCCACAAAACATCATACTCAACATTGTAAAAGGTGTTGGTGGTGTCAGGAACGATATTGGGCATTTGGTAGATATGTATAATATAGAAGACAAGTCAAATAGATATCAGATAATATGGGATCTCGGTAGAAGATGTTCATATGCGTGTACTTACTGTCCTCCGCATAGGAATAATAAAACATCTGCTTTTGTAGATTATGCAACTTTATGTAAAACTATGGATGGTGTTGCTGAATATGCTTTACTGTATGATTCATTTAGAAAAAAACCTGCTAAGAAAAAATTAAGTTTTACGGGAGGTGAACCAACGGTTCATCCTAACTTTTTTAATTTCTTAAAATATGTGAAAAATGAATATCCAGATTTTAGTAGAGGTCTTACTACAAACGGATGGTTTAGTGATATGGTTTGTGATAGAGTTTTAACATTAACAACTGGTGGGACTTTATCTTATCATTGTGAGTCAACAAAAAAACAAAAAGACCAGGTAATATCAAATGCAATAACATTAAGGGAAAAATATAAAGTCAATGTGATGTTTCATAAAGACTACTTTTGGGAATGTGTTGATGTGTGTGAAAAATTGGAAAAAAATGCTGTAGATTATATTCCGAGAATCATTGGAGATGATAATCCCAATGATAAAAGGTCTATTGATTTAGGCTATACTCATTCATACGACAAAGATCAAATGAAGTGGTTTAGAAACTACTGGAAACATAGGGGACAGGATGTCAAAGAAACAGGAGACACACAAAAAGGACTGGGAAGACCATGTTGCGGAGGAAGGTGTTTCAAAGCAGACGGTATGGATTCTTATTTTTTGCCTGACACTAATTTTATGGGGTGGAATTGCATGGTCAATTGGTACTTTCTTTTTTTGAATTCAGAAGCAGATAGAGTCTGGACTCATCAAACATGCGGTGTTAATTTAAACGGTGATGTAGCACCATTAGGAAAGATATCGGAGTTTGATAAGATCATTGATAAATTAGAACATGAATTTTATGTTCATAATAAAGTACCAATGATAACATGTCCTAAGAATTTCTGCGGATGTGGCATGTGTATTACAAAATCAAAAGAAAATATAAATCCATTATTTACAAAACATGTGGTTGAAGATCTTACATATGAAGTTGTTCCTCAAAAAGAAAGTAATTGGGATATAGATATAACAACAAAAAAAGTTTTTCAAGATTTAGATGCAATTTGATATTAATATTATAGAAATAGAGTTGTCTTCTCTCTGCAATGCAAAATGTTCTGGTTGTATGAGAACAATGCTGGACAACAGAAAGATAGATTATTATAAAGGGAACCTTCCTTTAGATAGTATAATAGATTGGTTTGATCCTCTTGATTTATCCGAAACAAAAATAAAGATGTGTGGTGTTTTGGGAGATCCGATGATCAATCCAGAATTATATGAAATAGTATTTTATTTGTTGTTTGAAAAAAATGTTCGCGATCTTGAAATGTCCACAAACGGAGGAACTCGCTCGACTCAATTTTGGAAAGATTTAGGTTTGTTATCTAAACAATCTGATAAAAGATTTTATATTCATTGGGCGATTGATGGGGTTACAAAAAATGACTACCGGGAAAATGTTGCACTCGATAGAGTATGGGACAATGTTCATGCTTACCATTCTACTGGCGGCCATAGTATCTGGCAGTATATCATTTTTGATTATAATGAAGACGAAGTTGAAACAGCCAGAGCAAAAGCAAAAGAATACGGAATGAAGTTTGCTACTAGAGTAAGTTGGAGAAATACTTCTGAAAAATCTAAAGTAACCTCCAAAGCTGCTAACAAAATAGACTCCGATACATATGAAGTAGTAGAGAAAAGAGCACGTACGAAGCAATATAAAGACGCTAAGATTGTATGTAGGCACAAGGTAAAAGGTGAACTTTATATTGGAGCCAATAAAAGGTTATGGCCTTGTTGTCACTTATATGATGAATCTGTTGCTCAAAAAACAAATGATATAAAACATTTATATGAAAATATCGGTCATAATTTTAATGACTTGACAAAACGATCAATAAATGATATAATAGAAGGTGAATGGTTTAAAAATGAGTTAGAGGCGAGTTGGAATAAAACCCATCCATTACATTTGCCCAGATGTTATCTTACTTGTGGTGATGAAGGAAAAAGAGCAGTTATTAAAAATGTGGAATAATAAAACGATTGAATGGATTGATGTAGAGTTAACCAGTTTTTGTAATATAGCTTGTCCTGGTTGTCTCAGACAAGAAAAGAAAGAGCAAGTTGAATCCATTTTAAATAAAGATATTATTAAATTTGAAAATCTTAAAAGATGGATCACTCCTAAAGAATTTCCTAGTCTAAAATTATTGAATTTTTGTGGCTCTGTTGATGAACCTACTCTTCATCCAGAGATATTGAATATCGTTAAACATTTTAAATCTTTTACAGATGTTAATATTGCATCTAATGGATCTACCAAAACAAAAGAATTTTGGAAGGAGTTGGGTGAACTAGGTGCTTCCGTATTTTTTGGATTAGATGGAACAGATCAGGAATCATTAGCAAAATATCGAATCGGTTCTAATTTTAAAAAAGTGCAAGAAAATTGGAGAGCCTTTATAGGAGCAGGAGGCAATGCAACTTGGCAGTTTATTGTGTTTGACCATAACGAGCACTTATTTGATGATGCAGAAAGAATGTCGGAAGAGGAAGGGTTTAAAAAATTCAGAGCAATATTTTCTCATAGAGGAGGAAGTGGTGAAGTAAAAAAAGAAGTAGAAGAGGAAAAAGAGATTCGATGCAAATATGGAAATCAAAAAAGAATATTTATAAATCACTCCGGAGCAGTCTTACCATGTTGTTATTTAAATTCTGAAGCTCTAGAAGTGTTAGCCACTAGAAAAAGAAAAACAAAATTTGGAAAGATATATGAAGGGGCCGGCGGCATTCTTGCTAACAATTTAAAGTATAATAATATATCAGAAGTTATAGATGGTGAAATGTTTGACCTTATACAAAAATCTTGGGAGTGGCCGGACCCAGTAGAAAAATGTTGGAATACTTGTAAAGTTAAAAAAAGAGATATTTTTATAGATAAGGAGATATAATATGAAGCGATGTTTTTATGCAATGGGTGCAATCAATTATAAAAATGGAACTGTTTCATGTTGTCCAAGACAGTCAGATCAATTAGTTTTTCAAAATGATACTTTTTTACCCTCGGAGATTTTTAATCATGAAAATTTTAAAGAGTTGAGAAGAAAACTTCATAATGATGAATGGCCTAAAGGATGTGATACGTGTGAATCAATGGAGGAAGTTGGTGTCGCTTCTATGAGAAATGATTTTACCTTAGAAAAGAATGGAAGCTTTTATAAGGATCAAGGAAAACCACCTAAAGGCGCTAATATATATACTGTTCAATTTTATGAAGAATTTCATAAAGAACATAGTCCAGAGGAACATTTTTTAATAAAGTGTTACGACCCAGAAACTCATGAGACGAGGAATGAAGGGCTGAGACACATAGAACTTAGGTTTAGTAATGCTTGCAATTTTGCTTGTAAACATTGTTCTAAAGTATTTTCTTCTGGATGGAAAGGTAAGCTTCAAAATTTTATACCAGATGAAGAATCAAAACTATACGATTTAAAACAATTATTGGGGACTGAGCATAGACATAATAAGGATGATGATTATGAAATGGCTTTAACTGTTGAACAATCCTTACAAATAGTTGATGATTTAAATGCTAATTTTCCTTATCTAGAACATATTAATTTTGCAGGAGGAGAACTTTTATATCAAAAACAATTCCTTCCAGTATTAAAAAAATTAGGAGATCACCCTAATGCTTCTAATATACATCTTAGTTTTCATTCTAATTTTAATTCTGATTTTGATGTTGTTAAATTGTCTGAATTGTTATTACCATTTAGTACTTCTACTATTACAATATCGATTGATGCAGGTCGGACGTTTTATTCTTATTTCAGAAGCGGTGGGACATGGGAACAATTAGAAAAAAATATTAAAAAGTTTAGAGAATATAATGATTATACCTGGTTGGATATTACATGTACAACTTCAATATATCAAATGCTAGACATTTATGATGTATTTGAATCTTTTATAAGTTTAGAAGCATCCATCAATATATCTATAGTACAATCTCCAAAATATTTAGATCCCTCATTGATATTATTAGATTTTGAAAAAGAAACAATGAAAGATATAGAAAAAACAGAGGAGCTAATTAAATCATATTTCGATAAACCTATAGATAGGGTTTCCGAAAAAACTGGGCACATGTATTGGGTAAAGCATGAACAAACTCTGGAAAAACTACATCGCATAGTTAAATATATTAAAAGTTTTAAACCCAAATATCATGATTATAATAGATTTTTAATTTATAGAAAAAAATCCGATATGATATGGAATGAAAATTTTAATGACCATTTTCAAAACTATCAAATAGATGAACATAATGAATTGATTCGCGTAAAATGAAACATTTTTGCATGGCGCCATTTACTCATATACAAATGAACCCGGCCGGAGAAATAAATCCATGTTGTATTTTTGATAAAAGAATTTATCCAAGATATGATAGTTTAGAAATGGCTTTTAATGGTCCTGAAAATTCGGAACTTAGAAGTAAGATGTTGAATGATGAATGGATTAAGGGTTGTGAAAAATGTTATAGGGATGATGAAATAGGCAAACCAAGTTATCGTAAAAATTTCAATAACAAATATGATAAAAGTTATATTCAAAATCCAAAAATAAAGGAACTAGAATTTTCTGCTTCCAATTTATGTAATTTTAAATGCATAGGTTGTAATTCTAAATTTAGTTCAGCAATTGGTGGAAAATTATATAAAAATTTATTACCGGATTTAGATTTAAGCGAGTTAGAAGATTTAAAAATTCTTGGTGGTGAACCATTTATGGATCCACTGTATTTAGAATTGTTTAACACTCTTAAAATTGAAAATATTAATTTAATGATTGTTACAAATAATTCTATTTTCCCAAATGAAAAATGGAGAGAGTATCTTACCAGATTTAAAAGTTTGAATTATAATGTTAGTATTGACGGAATTGGTGAAGTAGCGGAATTTGTTAGATATGGAACCAAGTGGTCTCGATTTGAAAAGAATTTTGATAAACAATTAAAACATTTTTTCGTAATACCTCATTACGTCTTTCATACCCTTAATAGCACGGACTTAACTGATACGATTAAATGGATAGAATCAAAAGGGATAACTAATAATACTATCTCATATGATTTTTTAGATGCACCGGAATGGTTGAATGCATCCTATTTACCTTCTAATGTAAAAGATATCATAATAAATAATAATGACAATTTTTTACAAAAAGAAATAATAAACTTCTTAAAGTCTAATGAATTTGATAAAAGTTATTGTATTAAGTTAATTAAGTGGATGAATGAAAGAGGTGACCTTCCAGATAAATGTGAAGAGATATATTACGAGGTCTCCAAATGCTTAAAGTCTTAACCAAAGATGGTTTAAAATCTTGTAATGAGCAGGCCATTAAACTCAAATCTAATTTTAAAGGTTGGTATTGTAAACAGACGAATTATATTATCGACGCGGGCTGGTGGGAAGTGGGCACATCAGTATGTAGAACACCTTATCCTGTTTCAATAGACGATTTTACAGGGCCCAAAGCTATAATATGCCCTAATGAAAGTTGTTTTTGCAGTACTGATATTGCAATGCCAAAAGGTAAGACTGAAGATCATTTATTAATGGTCGACAATTTAAATATTAAAGGAAAGTTAGAGTATTATGATAATATTTACGCTATTGCAGGCGATGATTGTGTTACCGTTGATTATTATACTGATCGTAGGTGTAATTTTAGTTGCTCTTATTGCGACCCTCGCTCTCACAATTATGACGGGGCCTGGACTTCTTTGGAGAAAATGCAATATGCGTGGACCAAAGTTAATCCACAAAACGTCAAAAAAATAGTTGTGTCAGGTGGAGAGCCAACTCTTGTTCCTCATTATATGAATTTTATACAATGGTTAAGAGAAAAAGAACCTGAGGCGACTATTTGGACCTTAACCAATGGCACTAAGACAGTATCTTATTTTAAAGAATTAAATAATTATTCAAATATAAATTTTTCAATTCATCCTGAATTTATTAATGATAGATATATTAATAAATTAAAACGATTTTGTGCAGACGTTAATTTGCCTTGTAAAATTAAAGTTATGTATTTACCAAAATATGAAGATTTGGTAAAATCTATTTTAGAAACATTTAAAGGAAAATTTGAAAAAGTTTATACAATACTCGTTCCTTTATGGGATATGAATAACGAAATGAAGATAATAAACTATACACCCGAACAACTCGAATTTATTCATGCGTCACAGTGAAGAAGATTTTACAAAAATACCTTGGAAAGATATTGAAGCGCTCGGTACAAAAACAATGTTGTATCGTGATACCTTTACTATATCCTGGTTGCTAGGAAGGTTCTGTAATTATAAATGTTCTTATTGTTGGCCGTATGCAAGGGCAGACAAAAAAGACCACAGACCGACAGAGCTGTGTCTCAAAACAATTGATGAAATAAAAAGGCAAGCGAGAGAACAAGGATTCAATTCTTTTAATTGGTCGCTATCAGGAGGAGAGCCTACATTTCATCCTGGTTACTTAGATATCCTTAAACACCTGGCCGACGATAAAGATAGTAAAAGACAACGAATACATATGACTTCGAATTGTTCTCGTAAAATAAAATGGTTCGAAACATATATTGAATATGCTAAGAATTTTGATAAAGCATCAATTACTGCATCAGCTCATTTTGAACATTTAAACACACAAGATAAGATAGCTGACTTTGCTGATAAGTTAGTTTTTCTTCAAGATAATGGAATTAGAATAACAATTAATATGGTGATGGTTCCTGAAAGATTTTGGGCATTGACAGATCATGTTTTATATTTTAAAGAGCGAGGTATTCATACCACATTGAAACCACAATCTAATCCAACAGCAACAAAAGTTGTAGAGGGGTACACTCAAGGCCAATTAGATATTTTGCACAACGATTCCAGACCAACGGAACGTGAAATAGATTTAGTAGATCATTTGGGAAATATATATGAATTGGACCAAGCTGAAAGATTTAACGCGTTTAATTTTAATGAATTCAAAGGGTGGATCTGCACGTCGGGTTTTCGTAGTATTATTATACGCGAGCCTTGCGGGAGCATTAAACGGTCATATTCTTGCAGTGATCTACCTTTAGGTAATATAGAAACTGGATTCAAATTATTTGATAAACCTATGCCCTGCATAACTGATAATTGTGTAAGTTCAGCAGATAGTAAAATCCCTAAACGAAAGCCAGAAAGTAATTATCCATTATGGAAAAATTAAAACACTTCTGTGCATTACCTTTTACTCAATTTACTGTCTCATCATTTAATGAATATCAGTTGTGTTGTGATAATATGGGTGAATCAGGAATGTATAGTGATCAACATTCTATCTTAGAATATTTTAACTCTGATTATATTAATAAACAAAGATTATCATTTCTTAAAAATAAAAGATTAGATATATGTCAGTCCTGTTGGAAAAGAGAAGATAAAGGTTTAAGATCTAGAAGATTAGAAGGTTTAGAGGGAGATTATAGAGAACAAGTAAGAAAATATAAACAAGGATTACCTTTAATTCCAAATCATCCTATTTTTAAAATTAAGTTCGGAAATTTATGTAATCTCAGATGTATAATGTGCGGCCCCCAATCTTCATCTGCGTGGGCGCAACATAAAGAAAAACATAATGAAGGAGAGTGGCCAATATATGATAATACATTTAATGCTCGAACTTATGAAGATCTGAAAGAGATTCTACCTGCCGTGACGAGAATTATTATTTCGGGAGGTGAACCATTAATGAATGACAGATATTATGAATTTTTAGAATGGCTTATTGGTCATGGATTTTCAAAGAAGTTAAAAATATCCACTCTTACTAACGCCACAAAAATTCCACAGCATCTATATCAATATAAAAGCGCGTTTGAAAAATTGCATTTTAATATCTCTATAGATGGAATTGATAAAAAAGAAGAATATATTAGAGCAGGAACTTTTTGGGAAAAGAAAATTGAGAATATTAAAAAATTACAAATAGTATATCCCATAGGGTTTGAAGTTACCGTTCAAACATTAAATGTTGGCTACTTAGATGATATACAAAAATATTTAAAAGAAAATTTTGGAAGAGTTTCTCCTTTAACAAATATCTTAGTGACGCCGGATTATTTTAATATTGTCTATTTACCGAAAGAGATAAAAGAATTTTATTTAAGCAAACCAACAACATACGTACCTAATCGCATTAAGAATTTATTAAAGACACCTACAAAGAATGATAAGATGTTTCATAGGGGCATGAATTTTCTTAGATTATGTGATAAAAGAAATAATACAAATTTCTCAGATGAATGGCCCGAATTAGATTATGTATAGTCCAGATCAAATAAAACATATTCATTTAGAACCAACGCAAAGATGCCAAGCGCAATGCCCAATGTGTGATAGGACCAATAATCCACATGTTGGCAAAGCCGAATTATCATTAGGTAATTTTATGCAGATAGTTGATATAGATTTTGCGAGACAATTGAACTCATTGTTAATGTGTGGTAATCACGGCGATCCAATTGTATCCGATGATATTCTTTCTATTTTTAGATATCTCAGAGTTAATAATCCGAAAATGTATCTTCACATGACTACTAATGCTGGAGCCAGAGATGACGAGTGGTGGAAGGAATTAGTTTCAATATTGGGCACTAGAGGAAAAGTTACTTTTAGTGTGGATGGATTAGAAGATACAAATCATTTATATCGCGTCAATGTAAATTGGAAAAGAGTAGAGCATTCCATGGATGTATTCACACAAGCAGGTGGAAGAGGTATTTGGGTTTATTTGATTTTTGAACATAATGAACATCAAGTTGAGGAAGCGGAAAGAATGGCTAAATTATTCGGACTTGAATTTGTAAGAAAAAAAACTGGTAGGTGGGTACAAAGCTATAAAGGTAAGAAAGTTGATAAAAAGATAACCGCTAAGGGGAATGAGATTAAGCCACCAATAAATCCAGAAAATCAAAATAAGAGCGTTAACAGCTATGATAAATTGGTTAAGAGTCATGGTTCCTTTCAAGAGTATTTAGATCAAACAAATATCACATGTAAATCACTTGCGACTAATGAAATATATATTAGCGCGGAAGGATTAGTAACTCCTTGTTGTTGGACTCACGGTCGCTTTTATAAAGCATATCAAAAGATGGGTGAAAATCAGATTTGGTCTTTTGTAGATAATATAAAAAAAATAAATGCACTTCATACCCCATTACGGGAAATTATAAATGGAAACTTTTTCATGCAATTAGAGAAGAGCTGGAATCTTCCTTCCTGTTCTAATGGAAAGTCTGTTGTATGTGCTGAGAAGTGTGGATCAGGTTTTGATGCTTTTAGAGATCAGTGGAAATGACAAATTTTTATTGTTTAAAATGGGGAACAAAATATAATCGCTTATATGTTAATAGGCTCTTTAAGAGTCTCAAAAAACATTATAATAATCCCTTTAATTTCACATGCCTTACCGATAATTCAACCGGCATAGATCCAGATATAAAAATAGAAAGCATACCAGATGATTTTTCCGAATTTCCAAGGACACAAATATTCACATCCGAAAAGATGTGTTATTTTGATAGATATAAACATATTCCTGGGCCCAAAGCTTGGTTTGATTTAGATATCTTAATTCAAAATAATATAACCGATCTAGTGGACAGAAAAAAGAATAAGGTAACTTATATTTGGAATTATTGGAGAAACGATGAGGCAGCAAAAATTAATTATGGATATATGACGACTCCAATTAATTCTTCTTTTGTTTCCTGGCAGGATGATGTTGGATTTGATATGTATGAGAGGCTAGTTAGAAATAAGGAAAAAGCTTTCTTTACATATCCCTCATATGACAAATATTTGTTTTATCAGGAACATAGAAAAAATAATTTAGATTTTTGGGAGCAAGGAATAGTTTATAATTATAATATAGGTTGTAAATATCCGGATGATTTAAATCCAACAGAATATAGATCTGATTATAAAATATGTCTTTTTAATACTTCTCATAAAAAATGGGCTAAACCTAATGAAACTCATGTAGAGTTACACGAAGCAAAAGGTTGGGCTCTTGACATGTGGAGCAGTTATGATAGAATTTGAAAAATTTGCGGCTTCTATTTCAAAATATGGAACAGAAAACGCATATGATACTTTGTGGTATAGTACACCAGAAAATAGACGACATAATTTAGGTTCAGCCAATAATCGATATAATATTGTTTTAAATGATAAGATTCATTCTCTAATTGCTCAATTTTTTGATGAGGATGATTTGAATATTGTCTGTTCTTGGTATATGAATTATCATGTTGACAAAATAGAAAAAATGGGGTATAATATATCTTATTATGATTCGGACCCATATGTCTGTGAAGACTGTGATCTTATAAGCGAAAATATTCATTGCGCAGATGTTATATTTGATAATGTGAAATTAAAAGGGCCTATAGTTCACAAATTCTGTGAAGATACATACCCTATAGGCGAAATACATAGGGGTAAATTTATATTAGCCGGAAATAATAGACAACGTTTATATTCATGTAATCCTGTGATGTCAACCCAACAATTAATAGAGCAGAATAATTTGAAAGATGTCTTATTTGAAGAAGAATATAATTTTCAAAAAGTTAAATATTCAATAGTGGTGGGATGTTCATAAAAGATTTTAAAAAAGCGGAAATTGATTTAAAAATTCTCCAAAGAGATAAGCGCGCGGCTATGATTGAATGGCAACGTTGTGAAGGTTTATGGGAAGAAACTTCAGGCCAATTTGATAAGGAAGAAGCAAGGCTTGCAAGGGAAAGACGAAAGCTTGAAAGGGAAAGGCGTCGAGATGTGGTTGAATGGGAACGAACTAAAGGTGAATGGGAAAGAACTGTGGGACAATTTGAAAAAGATGAAATAAGAAATACAAATACTATGGAATTTTCACCCTAT
>PBYV01000080.1 GCA_002729765.1 Acidimicrobiaceae bacterium | reverse complement strand
TGATTGTGGCATTTTTTTTGTTATCAGCTGTTCATTTTTGGTTAATCCACTCACTGCTTCATTGGGGACCCTTATACAAATATGTACACCGACTCCATCACAGAAATGTAACCCCCGGTCCTTGGAGTGGCATTTCAATGCATCCAGTCGAACACATTTTATATTTTTCATTTTTTTTGGTGTGGTGGGTGCTACCAGTTCACCCTTTATTGATTCTGCTAACAGGGCTTTACAAGGGTATTGAACCAACTGTTTCCCACTCTGGTTTTCAAAAAATAACAATCGGAAAGAAGCTGAAAATTGAAGCTGGGGACTTTTTTCATCAACTTCATCATGGGCTTTTCAAAGTTAACTATGGAAACAATATTGTCCCGCTTGATGCATTATTTGGAAACTGGCACGACGGAGAAAGTGATAAAAGTTTAAAAGATGAATAATAACCAAGAAAAATATCGACTCGGTTTTATAGGTTTAGGGACAATGGGTAAACCGATGTGTAAACGTCTGTTAGAAGCCGGATATGAAGTAATTGTTTATGACAAGAATCCAGACCCTGTAAGTGATTTAGTGAATGAAGGAGCAACTGCGGCTAATGATCCAATTGAGTGCGGATCCGCTTCACAGATTCTTTTAACTTCTTTACCTCATCCTCACCATGTTGAAACTTTGATGTTAAAAGAAGGGGTTTTAGCATCTTTAAAATCTGAATCCATTTGGGTTGATCTAACAACAAATCGGAAAGAACTTATTGAAAGCCTTGCTAATGATGCTCCAAAAGACGTCAGTGTTGTGGATTCCCCAGTAACTGGAGCGGTAGATGGAGCAAGAAACGGTCAACTAACTCTTTTTGTGGGAGGCCAGAAAGAGATAATTAAAGAAGTTTTACCTGTTTTGCAGAATCTTGGACGAGTCATTATGTGTGGACCGCTTGGTACAGGAAATGTGGTGAAACTTGTTACTAATCAACTTTGGTTTATAGCGGCTGCTTCAATCGGGGAAGGTTTTGCTTTAGGGATGGCTAATGGAGTAGATTTAAGTGTTCTTTGGGAGGCAATTAAAGATTCTGTTGGTGATTCTTTCGTAGCTCGGCATGACGCTCCTTCAATTTTCGCTGGCCATTATGACCCCTCTTTTTCTCTTGATCTATGTTTAAAAGATTTGAATTTAATTCAGTCCCTTTCGTCTCAGGTTGGAACTGAACTCCCCATGACTAAAACAGCAAACTCTGTTTTTGAAAAAGCAGCAGATCAATACGGTAGAGATGCTGGTGAAATGAATGTCACGCGAATGCTTGAAGACCAAAGTGGTCTAAGTTTTCGTCTCGAAGGGGAGTGGATACCTCCTTGGGAGAGTTGAGAAAAATTCAAATTTGGTTACAGGACAGTTTTGACTATCTCTATAGGGTAAAATAGTATTGTTATTACCATCGAAATTACCATCGAAATTACCATCGAAAATTTTAAGGACGAAAAATGGTAACACTTACAGAAGAAGCTACAAAAAAAGTCACTGAATTATTGTCTCAGGAAACTGAAGACATGGCTTTGCGTGTTGCTGTGAGACCAGGCGGATGTTCAGGCTTTAGTTATGAGATGTATTTTGATACCGATAAAGCTGAAGATGACGTTGAAAAGCTTTTTAATGAGGTACGTGTTGTAGTTGATCCGTCCAGTGCAGAACTACTGGTAGGAGCAACTCTCGATTTTAAAGACGGACTTAATGGAGCAGGTTTTGCAATTGATAATCCAAATGCTCAAAAAACCTGCGGATGCGGTAAATCTTTTTCTTGATCTTTCTTTAAATTACAGTTGATAGTGCTTCTGAAACCTCTTCGGTGTCCATTGCGAAGTGGAGAATGCTCGTAACTACACCTTCACTGTTTGCAACAATCAAGCTTGGTTCGAAAGTAAGGCCAAAAGCTCCGACAACTGGTGCAAGTGAAAAGTTCTGTTTCTCAGGTTCTTTAAACACTTCAGCGTGGATTATTGACAACTTTCCATCAAGTAGTTCTGATTGTTTTATAAGTATGTCTAAAGCAGGTCCACAAACGTCCGTTTGACAAAAACGTGGAGTAGACACAAGTAAAGCTGTAGGAGTGGAACTAGATAGAGATTCGTCGAGACTTTTTGTGTGGAGTGAACAAGGCCCAGATGATTTAGTGCAAATAGGATTTATTTCTAAATTATTTTCCATTGTCGGAGTTTGGATAGAGGGCATTTTTTGCCCAATTTGGATTAGTTGAATCTCTGACGGGTCAATAACACGTATTTGATGGTGACCTTTTAAGCCTTTACCTTCAACTTTATATTCGCCAGATCTGGGAGGATTAAAAATTAGAGGAAAATATGGAATCACTCCAGGTTCACCACGCCGAGGGACTTTTCCTTCAAAAATCGTTTCCTCAGAGCTGATTTCTGTCACAAACAACTCAATTGAATCTGGAACTCCTTCAGACAGAGGCCACCCTTCTTCGCTCATTAAGACGTAAGGCGCACGTTGAGGAGAACCGCTTGTAAGAACTGGTGAGGATTGATATCCATCTGCGAAACGTGCTCCAAGCGATAGTGTCTCATAATCTTGTTCATTTCCACAGCTCGTAAGGATCAATCCACCTGTAAAACCGGCGATACTAATTAGCGCATGACGGCGAGATAGAAGAAACTTATTTATAACCACAATTAGAGATTACTAGTTACTTGTTTTAACAACTTGCGGAGAGCAATCCTTTTATGAAAGATCAAAAAAAATTATCAATCAAAGTAGATGGAAAGGTTTTCGCTATCAATGATGAAGACATCACTTTGTTAGATTTTCTTCGTAGTGAAACTGGTATCACTTCTGTAAAAGATGGTTGCAGTCCTCAAGGCCAGTGTGGTTGTTGCACAGTTTTAGTAGATGGTCAAGCAAGAGTTTCTTGTGTGACTCCAGTGAGAAGAGCGGCTGGTCGAGAAATCACAACATTGCAAGGTTTAGGTGATGAAATCAAAAATGAATGGGCAGAAGCTTTTTCTCAAGTTGGGGCTAGTCAATGTGGGTTTTGCACCCCTGGGATAATTATGCGGTTTGCTGCTCTTCGAGAAGATGGAGAAGAAGTAGAGATAGAGAAAGTTAAACGCTCCCTACATGCCCACCTTTGCAGATGCACAGGTTGGCAAACAATTGTTGAAGCTTGGGAAAAAGTTGGAAAATCAGAAGGGATTATTGAAACAAAAGAAGCCTCTATGAGGGCAAGTATTGAAGGAAGATCTACTCAAAAAATTGGTTCAGACATCGTTTTAGGTAAGGGTGGTTTTTCCGCTGACACTGCACCAGCAAATTGTCTTATAGCGGTTCCAGATTCTTCCGGAGGATGGTCTTTGGGTGAGAATCTGACTGAGGCGCGAAATCTTGCTCAAAAAATTCAAGGTAGGAGAACAACTGCTAAAGCTGTTCCCCCCATAGAACTGCCACCAGGAGACTGGGATGCAGTTCTCAAAACTAACTGGGTAGAACCAGGGTATTTAGAAACCGATTCTGCTTGGTGTGAACCAGGTAGAGAACCTTCGACGCCGTTAGCTAATGGAGGTGCTTTCGGATCAAAACTTGAGTCACCGGTACCAGAAGTTGCAAGATCTTTAGCCAACAAATATAAAAGACCTGTATTAGTAATTTTATCGAGAGAAGATTCTGTTCGCCTAGGTCCGAAGCGGCCACCAATTGCTGGTGGAGTCAACAAAAACGGACAAGGAGTTATAAGAGTCGCTCGAACGCCAGGAATCGTTGAGGCTATTAATTCAGTTGCCCCAGAAATAGAAGTGGAAGAAATTGACTTACGAGGACCTGCAACTTCTTCAAAGATAAGGGCAGCAGGATGGGCAGAAGCGCAAATTTTACTATGTGGGGCTCTTGGTGAGGTTGGAACAATTATCTCACCGGATGGTTCATCAGCTTCAGCTGAAGTAGATGAAAGACAAATCAATATTTCGGTACGTTGTGGCCAGTCATTAGATGAAACGGTCCTGAGATCATATTGCATAGGTGCAGCTCATATGGCTTGGAGTTGGGTTACTTCAGAATCTCTGGCAGTTGATGAAAATGGAGAAGTACAGGACTTAACAATTAGATCCTTTGGAATAGTTAGAGCTGGTGAAATGCCTGAAGTCCATGTTGAGATTGAACCTGATAAAGGTAAGTCCGTTAACGGTTCTGATGCAGTATTCGCGGCAGTTGCCGCAGCAACATGGATACACAAAGGTACTTTGCCTGAATGGCCTACAGGATAGTAAAAGTGTAATTATAAATTTGAAGTTAAGGAGAAAATATGAGTAAGCCCGTAGGTCCATATACCCCAGCAATTCATGCAGGGGATTTTTTAATGATCAGTGGTCAAGTAGGACATGTCGACGGAATTCTAGTTGAGGGCGGTCTTGATGGCGAAGCACCTAAAGCATTAGAAAACCTAAAAAAACTAGTTGAACTTGAAGGAGCTTCTATCAATCAAGTAGTGAAGACAACTGTTTTTTTGACTGATATGGATGATTATGCTCGAATGAACGAAATTTACTGTTCAGTATTTGATGAGCACAGACCCGCACGTTCTGCTGTAGCTGTAGCTGCTCTGCCTTTAGGTGCTTGTATAGAGATTGAGGCAATCGTTCACAAAGGCTAAAACTGTTTTCTTTTAAATCTTTCTGGTGCTTAGATGCGTAAGTGCTTTTATGGTGGCAGAATGCATCTATGGGTGGAGCTGTGATTATGATCATCTTGCTTGTTGTAGTCATGCCTGTTGCGATTTTGTTGAGCGGGGCTTTAGCAGCGGCTTTAATTGGTGGATTAGTTAAAAAAGATGTCGATGAGAGTCATAAAGAATCTGAACTGTTGGGATTAAGCAAATCTAATCCCTGGTCGCAAGAAAAAACTTCTGATTAAGTTAAGAACCCCATCGAGATTGACCAAATCTGTAACCTACAGATCTAACTGTCGAAATCAGATTAGCGTGTTCCTCACCAAGCTTGGCTCTGAGTCTCCTTATGTGAACGTCGACTGTTCTACCTCCGCCGTAATAGTCGTAGCCCCACACTTCACTAAGAAGTGTTTCTCTTGTGAATACTTTTCCAGGTCGTGTTGCTAGAAAACGCAGCAACTCATATTCCATGTAAGTCAGATCTAAAGGCGAATCGTCAATAGTTGCTTGGTATGTTTCTATATTTAAAACAAGTGAACCGTATTTAATAAGTCCGGGTTGTGTGCCTCGACCAAATCTTATGAAAAGGTTTTTGAGTCTGATTTCTAATTCTTCGGGGTGAAAAGGCGTTATGCAGAAATCATCGAAAAGATTTTCATTTATCTCAAAATTATTTAACTGCCCCTTACTGATTAGCAGAAGAATAGGTACTAAAGGATTTTCTGTTTGACGAAGTTTTTTACAAAGTGAAAGTGCTCCTTCCGGATCCGAGTCAGCAACGATGACTCCACCGCCCCAACCGGTATCAGGTTGATCTGAAAGAGCAGATTTAGAATTGTTAATTGCTTTCCAAACCCACCCTTTTTCATCAAGGCATTGAGATAATTCAGGAGGAGGGGGCGCTGGAAAGACTAGGAGTGTTTCAATCATTTAAACTTCTTGCTACCAGTTCGGAAGATACTGTTCGATTTCAAAAGGTGTCACCTGACGTTGGTATTCATTCCATTCTGCTCTCTTATTTCTCAGAAACCATTCAAAAATATGGTCACCAAGGGCTTCTCTTACTAAATCTGATTCTTCCATTTCATCTAAAGCTTCAGAAAGGTTTGCAGGCAAACTGGCGACGCCTAGTTCTTTTTGTTCCGCTCGACTCATTTCATAAAGATTTGTTGTTGCTTCAGGGGGTAATTTGTAATTTTCTTTAATTCCTTTCAGACCAGCTGCAAGCATTACAGAAAATGCGAGATAGGGATTACAAGCAGGGTCCACTGCCCTGTATTCAATCCTTGCTGAGTCAGGCTTATCTTGTTTGTGAACAGGTATTCGAACTAGTGACGATCTATTATTTCGCGCCCAAGAAACATAACGTGGGGCTTCGTAACCCTCATTAATTCTTTTATATGAGTTAACTAGTTGATTTGTTACGGCTGTTATTTCTCGAGCATGATGCAGAAGCCCAGCAACGAATGATTGCCCGGTTGAGGAGAGATTACCTGATGGGTCGTGGAAGACATTTTTTCCTTCACTAAACAAGGAAAGGTGTGTGTGCATCCCCGAACCTTGGACTCCGTTAAGAGGTTTGGGCATAAACGTTGCGTATACGCCTCGATCGATTGCTATTTTTTTGACAGCTAAACGTAGAGTCATAACTGAGTCAGCCATGGTCAAGGCATCTGTGTATTGCAAATCTATTTCATGTTGACTGGGGCTGTCTTCGTGAAAAGAGTATTCAACAGGAATGGAAAGTGCTTCAAGCATATGAAGTGTGTGTCTTCGAAGATCGGAGGCTACGTCCATTGTTGTTAAATCAAAATATGAGGCTTGGTCTAGTGGTATTGGCTGTAAACCGTTTTCTTGGTTAGCGAAGTAGAAAAATTCAATTTCAGGAGCGCAAAACATTTCGTAACCGTTTTCTCTGGCTTGGTCGATGTTTCTTCGTAAAACTTGTCTTGGGTCGCCGGCAAAGGGTGTCCCGTCAAGATTTGTGATATTGCAGAACATAGTTCCCGAAGCGTCATCGTCGGCTACCCATGGAAGCAATTCAAAAGTTGAAGGATCGGGTCTAGCTAGGACGTCGCTTTCTTGGATTCTGCTAAAACCATCAATTGCTGAACCGTCAAATTGGAGGCCCTCTTCAAAAACTGTTTCTAGTTCAGCGGGCGATATAGCAACTGATTTGTGACGACCTAAAACGTCAGTGAACCAGAGGCGTATTAGTCTGACACCACGTTCTTCCACGGTTCGAAAAACGTAGTCGAACTGTGCGTGGTTACGATTTTCTTGAATTTTGTTCATGACCAATGATTATCCAAAATTTGTCTAAGGACAACCTATTTTCTTACGTTAATAATTTGTTAACAAATAACTAATGACTTTGAAACTCATTCCTGTGGTGTAAAAATGTTTTCATCACTTATCTAGTAAGAACTTTTACAAGAAAAATTGGAGAAAATTATGTCAATAAGGGCTGAATACATTTGGATCGACGGCACTGTTCCTATGCCGTATATACGTTCTAAAACAAAGATAGTTGACAACGCTAGTGACCTTCCGATTTGGGGTTTTGATGGCTCAAGCACCAATCAGGCACCTGGTGACAATTCTGATTGTGTACTTAACCCAGTTTTTTCCTGTCTTGACCCGATTAGAGGCGGTGATGATGTTCTTGTTTTGTGTGAGGTTCTACTCCCAGATGGAGAAATGACTCCGCATCCAACGAATACACGTGCAGCTTGTGTAGAAGTTTTTGAAAAGTATAAAGAACAAGAACCTCTATTTGGAATTGAACAGGAGTACACCTTCTTCATGGATGGAAGGCCTTTAGGTTGGCCCGTTGAAGGTTTTCCAGCCCCACAGGGTCCGTATTATTGCGGAGTTGGTTCAATTGAGATTGCTGGTCGAGATATTGTTGAAGCACACACTAAAGCTTGCATGGATGCTGGATTAGATATTTCTGGTACAAATGCTGAAGTCATGCTTGGGCAGTGGGAATTCCAGATTGGACCAGTTGATACGGTAGCGGTCGCTGATCAAATTTGGATGGCTCGCTATCTTCTTTATCGTGTTGCCGAAGATTTTGGAGTCGACGCTTCGGTAGCTGCAAAACCTATCAAGGGTGATTGGAATGGAGCTGGAGCACATACAAATTTCTCTACAAAAGCTATGCGTAAAAATTACGAAGCAATTATTACTGCTTGTGAATCATTGGGAGCTGAAGGAAAACCAGCTGAACATATTGCTGGATATGGTCTTGGTTCTGAAGAGCGGTTAACCGGTGAACATGAAACTCAAAGGTTCGACCAGTTCAGCTATGGAGTTTCTGATCGCGGTGCTTCTATTCGTATTCCATGGCAAGTACACCTTGATCAAAAAGGATATATAGAAGATCGGCGACCAAATGCAAATATGGATCCGTACGTGGTGACAAGATTAATAACAAATACTTGTTGTTCAGCCTTGGCTTAATTAAAGCATTCTAAAAAATCAGTGATATAAACTTTTTATGCGTATTGCTGCCATTCAAGACTCACCAGTCTTTCTTAACCGATCAGCAACTTTAGATATTGTTCAGAATCGAATAACCGAAGCTGGTGAGGGTGGTGCGGACCTGATTGCTTTTCCTGAAGTATTTGTATCTGGTTATCCCGTCTGGATTGATTTAACTGATGCTTCAGCTTGGGAGAAGAAAACCCAACAAGAAGCTTTTGCCTATTACCTTGACCAGTCTGTAGAAATTGATGGCTCTGAGTTCGCTGGTGTTATTGAAACGGTGCGTGAGGCTAACGCCTTTACCTACGTGGGCGTAGTAGAACGGGCGACTTCGGGTGGGTCTATCTACTGTTCTTTAGTGGCTATTGACCCAAGAGAAGGCATTGTTGGCGTTCATCGCAAGCTTAAACCTACTTACGGAGAACGCTTGGTTTGGGCTGATGGAGATGGGGCAGGGTTAGTTGCTCATGAGCATGAAGGTGTCAGACTAACGGGTCTTAATTGTTGGGAAAATTGGATGCCATTGGCTCGCACAGCAATGTACAGCACAGGTTCTCAAATCCATGTAGCTGCTTGGCCAGGTTCTGTTGGGCTTACTGAGGATGTCACTAGATTTATTGCTAAGGAAGGGCGTTTATTCGTGGTCAGTGTCGGTGCTGTTTATGACTCAGAGATGATTCCTGAAGACTTTCCTCTAAAAGATCAGCTACTTAAAAGCGAACAGTACCATAACGGAGGTACTTGTATTGCTGGACCAGATGGACGATGGGTTGTTGAACCCGTTAGCGATCATAAGGGTATTATTTGGGCTGATTTGGATCTTAGTGAGATAGTTCGACAACGTCAGAACTTTGACCCCACTGGACATTACAGCAGGCCTGATGTATTAGGCCTTACTGTTGATAAGACTCGCCTCGCTCCATAAATTTTTTCTTAGTATTGAAAGTTGAGCTTGAAAGGTTTCTGCTTCTACGTGCATGTGTAGATAAGTGCGTAAATGTGTTCTAGTTTTAAGGTTGGAAGGAATTCTTTATGAAAGATTCGATTATCAGATGGGTAGCAGCTTTTGCGTTATTAGCTGTTATCGCAGTAGCAGCAATTTTTGTAGTCGACGACGATGAAGTTTCTAGCGAAGCAATCGAAGAAAAACTTCAGGTTCTTAAGAATAAAACGTCAAACGTTGATAAAAACCATTCTCTTTTTAAGGAAGGCGATCACTTAGATCAAAAGAGTGAATTAAAGAAGGAAAAATTTAAAGATATATCTGACCGTCGGGATGGATTAAGGAAAAAGAAATCTAAAGATAAATTCGATCGATCGGGACGTAGTGGTAAATCTAAAAAGGGTAAACCAGATATGTCTAAACCTTTGCCTCCGATGATGGGTGAGATGGATGGAGGTCATTGGGATTCACATGATCGCCATATGCCTCCGATGATGGGAATGATGCATGAGGGTTTCATGCCTCCGATGATGGGTGAGTTTGGGCCTAATGGATTAGGTGAGGGTTTCATGCCTCCGATGATGGGTGAGTTTGGGCCTAATGGATTAGGTGAGGGTTTCATGCCTCCGATGATGGGAATGATGCATGAGGGTTTCATGCCTCCGATGATGGGTGAGTTTGGGCCTAATGGATTAGGTGAGG
>PBYV01000079.1 GCA_002729765.1 Acidimicrobiaceae bacterium | reverse complement strand
TCACAAGAGCCCTATGCAAAGAAACTGGAAGATATAATATAACTGTTAATGCAGTAGCTCCTGGTTTTATTAAATCTGAAATGTCAGATTCCATGCCTGAAGATATAATTAAAGCAGGCATATCAATGATTCCTGTTGGAAGAATTGGAACTCCAGAAGACATGGGTCATGTATACTTATTTCTTGCATCCAAAGAAGCAGGTTTTGTAAGTGGTATTGTCCTACATGCAAATGGTGGTGCAATGCCAATGTAATTCTAATATATAATAGTAAAAAATGAAGGACCTAGTTCAAAAAAGCAAACCTTATTATACTGAAATTAATAAATTATCTGATCTAAATAATCATGTTGGAAAAGAAGTAGGGCTTTCAGAATGGACAACTGTAACACAAGATCAAATAAATTCTTTTGCAAAAATTACTGATGACAATCAATGGATTCATATTAATCCTGAATTATGCAAAAAACATTCTCCATATAAAAAAACTATAGCTCACGGATTCCTAGTTTTATCTCTTGCACCTAAGTTTTGTTATGAGACTATTAAATTTAATAAAGTAAGAATGGGTGTTAATTATGGTTGCGATA
This sequence comes from Acidimicrobiaceae bacterium, assembly GCA_002729765.1. Classification (GTDB taxonomy): domain Bacteria; phylum Actinomycetota; class Acidimicrobiia; order Acidimicrobiales; family MedAcidi-G1; genus MedAcidi-G1. The sequence goes on along the minus strand of PBYV01000079.1, from coordinate 7,356 downwards.
GAGTTAGATTTATGAATGCAACAAGAGTTAATTCTTCAATTCGAGCAAGAATCTCACTTATTTCATGTGATAAAGTAGAAGGAGGGGTTCGATATAAGCTTAACATTATATTTGAATTAAAAGATCAAGAAAAACCTGCATGTGTAGCTGAATTTATTGCTATAGCTTATAGATAAAATAAAAAAACAGTTAACAAAGATTAGTTTTTGTTTTTTCTTAATTTTTCAAGCTGAAATTCTATTTCTGAATCCTCAACTTTTGTAAATAATAATTCTGCTTGATTAATTCTAATCCCTGGTTTTATTAATAGATCTCCTGCTAAAAGATTTCCCCATTTCCATTTAACATTATGATCATTATGATTAAGTATCCTTTTTAATTTATTAGATGCAAATGGCAAAAAAGGTTCCCCTATAATAGCTAAAATAGATGAAACTTGAAGTGATACAAATATTATATTATTAACTTTTTTTGGATCAGTTTTGAAAATTTTCCAGGGTTCTTGATCAGCCAAATATTTATTTCCATGCCTAGCTATATTTATATACTCATTACAAGATTCTCTAAACTTGAATTTCTCAACATGTTTATTAATTAGTTGTACCGATGCATTTACTTTTTGTAAAACATGCAAGTCTTCCTTATTCAATTCAGTTGGTTCAGGAACAACACCGTCATAGTACTTATTTGTTAGAACTACAACTCTATTAATAAAATTCCCATAAATTGCTACTAATTCATTATTGTTTCTTGCCTGAAAATCTTTCCATGTAAAATCATTATCCTTGTTTTCAGGTGCATTTACAGTTAATACATATCTTAAAGCATCTTGTTTATTTGGAAATTCCTTTAAATAATCAGGCAACCATACAGCCCAATTATTAGATGTAGATATTTTTGCTCCTTCTAAATTTAAAAATTCATTAGCAGGAACATTTTTTGGAAGAATATATTCTCCATGTGCTTTAAGCATTGCAGGAAAAATTATGCAATGAAAAACGATATTATCTTTACCTATAAAGTGAATTAATTCTGTATCGGTATTCTTCCAGTATTTTTCCCAATCTAAATTATTATTAGTTGCCCACTCTTTAGTTGATGAAATATACCCTATAGGAGCATCAAACCAAACATATAGTACCTTGCCATCAGAATCATTTAATGGTACTGAAACACCCCAATCAAGATCTCTTGTAACAGCTCTTGGTTTTAAGCCATCATCTAACCAAGATTTACATTGGCCAAACACATTGGCCTTCCAATCAGATTTATGTTTTTTTAAAATCCAATCCTCTAAAAAAGATTGAAATTCATCTAACTTTAAATACCAATGTTTAGTTTCCTTTAAGGATGGTAAATTACCCGTTATTGAAGATTTTGGATCAATTAAATCAATTGCATTGTGACTTGTTCCACATTTTTCACATTGATCGCCATAAGATTTTTCATAATTACATTTTGGACATGTTCCAACAATAAATCTATCAGGAAGAAATTGATTTGCATTTATATCATAAAATTGTTCTGTCGTTATTTCCTTAAAAAAATTATTATCATGAAGATGTAAAAAAAAATCTGATGCAGTTTTATGATGTAATTCTGAAGATGTCCTAGAATAGTTGTCAAAAGAAATGCCAAAATCTTCAAATGACTTTTTAATGTTGCTATGATATCTGTCTACAATATCTTTTGGAGTTAATCCTTCTTTTTTAGCTTTTATAGTAATTGGGACTCCATGCTCATCACTTCCACATATATAGGCAACATCATTGCCAGTTAATCTCATAAATCTAGAAAAAATATCAGCGGGGATATATACACCAGCCAAATGCCCAATATGAATAGGTCCATTAGTGTAAGGAAGTGCTGCTGTTATAGTATAAGTTTTCTTCAAAATTTATTGATTATATTAGTAAAAGTAAACATTTTGTGTCTTATTAAGAAGAGTAATTTTATAAGTTCCTTTATATTTATTAAAAATTAAAATTATGAATTTAAACAAGTTAGTTTACTTATGTTTAATAATTCTTACAACAATAATCACAGTCAATAAAAACTTTGCAAATAATACAGAAAAAATGAATGATAATTTAATTAGACCTGAATATCTTAAAGTTGGAGATACAATTGCGATAGTTGCCCCTTCGGGTATTTTAAATGATCATCAGAATTATATTGATAAAGCAAAAAATCTTTTAGAAGGTTGGAAATTAAATGTGGTTATTGGAGAAAATATTTATAACAATTATGGACATTTTTCAGGAACTGATGAAGAAAGGACACAGGACTTTCAAAAAGCACTAAATGACAAAACTATAAGTGCCATATGGTGTGCAAGAGGGGGTTATGGCGCTATGAGAGTTATAGATAATTTAGATTATTCTGAATATATAAAGAACCCAAAATGGATAATAGGTTATTCAGACATAACTGCAATACACAATGACCTAAATATTCTTGGAAGTGAGTCAATTCATAGTATAATGTGCAAAAGCCTAGAGGATAAGGATATTAATAAAGATGAATCAATTCTAGCATTAAAACAGGTTCTATTTGGAGAAAAGTTGTTTTATGAGTTTAAAAATATTGAAGAAAACAAATTAGGGAAAACTAAAGGACAGCTAGTAGGAGGGAATTTAACCCTACTTCACTGTCTAATAGGATCTAAATCATCAATTAATACTGATGAAAAAATATTATTTATAGAGGATCTTGGGGAATATCATTATCATATTGATAGAATGCTTGTCTCTCTAAAAAGAGCTGGTTATTTTAATAATTGCAAAGGACTTATAGTAGGAAATTTTAGTGATCTTAGAAAAAATACTACACCCTTTGGTAAGAATATTAAAGAAATTATTTTGGATGCTGTTAAAGAATTTGATTTTCCCGTTCTGTTTGATTTTCCTGCTGGACATGAAGAAGTAAATATGCCCATAATTCTTGGAAGAGATATAATAATGGATCTTAATAAATCAAAATCTACTATTGAATTTTTATAATTTTTTCTAATAACTCATAAGCTGAATTTATAGAATATATCTTAAAAAATTTAATAACCATCCTACTCCCTTTCTTGGTGTGTTTTTCTGATATATCACATAATTGAGAATTTGCATTGACAAAATCAATTAATGCATTAAACTTTTGACCATCATTCATGTCTTTACTATTTCCAATATAATGACATATCAATGTATTTCTTTTTAGTATGATCTTATCAAAGCCTAACATTACTCCAATCCACTTTAATTCAATACTTTTTAATAAATCAATTACTTGCAATGGCAATTTTCCGAATCTATCAATTAGATTTTCATTAAAAAGCTCTAAATCATTATTAGTATTAATTTTATTTAATTCTGAGTATAATTTTAGTCTTTCTGAAATAGAATTGATATAATAGTCAGGAAAAAGTAATTCAAAATCTGTGTCAAAATTAAGTTGTTTTTTATACAATTTTTCTTGTGGGATATCTAATTCCTTAAATTCTTTATTTTTTAATTCTTCTATTGCTTCATCTAAAATTTTCTGATAAGTTTCAAATCCCATTTCATTAATAAAGCCAGACTGTTCTCCCCCTAATAAATCTCCAGCTCCTCTAATTTCTAAATCCTTCATAGCAATATTAAAACCACTTCCTAATTCTGAATAATACTCTAAAGCCGTTATTCTTTTCCTTGCCTCATCAGTCATTACTGAATATTCTGGGGTGACTAAATAGCAAAATGCTTTTTTATTACTCCTGCCTACTCTACCTCTAATTTGATGCAAGTCACTTAAACCAAAATAATTTGCATTATTAATGAAAATTGTATTTGCATTTGGGACATCTAACCCACTTTCAATTATAGTTGTACTAACTAAAACATCAAAATCTCCATTAATAAACCTAATCATTAATTCTTCTAGTTTTTTTCCTTTTAAACGACCATGTGCAACTTCAATTTTAGCATCTGGAACTAAGGCTTTAAGTAAGTCTGAAATTTCATTAATGTTACTAATCTTATTATTTACAAAAAAAACTTGCCCTCCTCTAATTATTTCATAATTTATAGCATCCATTATGATTTTATTGTCAAATCTAATTACCTGAGTATCTATCGGGTATCTATTAGGAGGAGGAGTGCTAATAATTGACAAATCTCTTGCAGCCATTAAGCTAAATTGAAGTGTTCTGGGAATAGGTGTTGCTGAAAGGGTTAATACATCTATATTTTCTTTTAATGTTTTTAATTGCTCTTTAACCCCTACTCCAAATTTCTGTTCTTCATCAATAATTAATAGACCTAGATCTTTATAGTTAATTTTTTTATTTATAATCTGATGTGTTCCAATAACTATATCAATTTTACCATTAGACAAATAATGAATAATGTCACTTTTTTCTTTTGAAGATCTAAACCTGTTTAAATAGTCTATGGAAATTGGGAATTCTTTTAACCTACTAGTAAAAGTTTTATAATGCTGAAAAGCCAGTATTGTTGTTGGCACTAATATAACTACTTGTTTATTGTTATCAACTGCCTTAAATGCGGCTCTTATAGCAACCTCTGTCTTTCCAAAACCTACATCTCCGCAAACTAACCTGTCCATTGGCTGATCACTTTCCATATCAGACTTGACTTCTCTAGTTACTTTTATTTGATCATCCGTATCTTCATAAATAAATGAAGCTTCCAATTCAGTCTGTAAGAAAGAATCCATAGAATATCTGAAACCCTTCCTACTCTTTCTGTCAGCATATAATTTTATTAAATCGTAAGCAATTTCTTTTACCCTTGATTTGGTTTTTTGTTTTAATAAAGCCCAGGCCTTACTACCCAACTTATATATTCTTGGAGACTTGCCTTCCTTTCCATTATATTTAGATATCTTATATAAGGAGTGAATACTTAAGTATAAAATATCTCTTTCACCATAAATTAATTTAATCGCCTCTTGTATTCTCCCATCAACTTCTATTTTTTTTAATCCTCCAAAAATTCCTATTCCATGGTCAATATGAGTAATATAATCCCCTTTACTTAACTTATTGATATGTTTTATACTTATTGCTCTTTTATTGAAATATCTTTTTTTAAATCTGAACTTATGATACCTTTCAAAAATTTGATGATCTGTATAACACACTAATCTATTTTCATTATCAATAAATCCTGATGAAAGTGGCATGATTAGAGTTTTATAATTAACATTAAACTCTAGATCATTGAAAATTTGATTTAATCTTATTTCCTGTTGCTTATTTGTACAACATATATAGTTGGCATACCCTTTATTATGATTTCTGTTTAAATTATCAATTAGCATTCTAAAGCTTTTATTAAAGGATGGCTGAGGGATAAAAGAAAATTCAATCTGATTTTTAGATTTAAGTTTTTTGGGATCAAATTCAATTGATCTAAAATTATTGATAGAGGCTAAAACATCATTAGAATTACAATATAAAATATTAGGATGTAAAATATTATTTTTATCTGTAATAGCATCAAAATTATGTTTAGAGAGTTGAAAATTAGCATTAATATTAGAAGATAATAATTCTAAATTCTTTATAAATATTATTGTATCATTAGGTAATATATTTATAATATTATCCCTGTCTTGTGTATTATAGCTTGACTGAATATTGGAGGTAATTTTAATTGATGAGTGATTTGATTCAGATAATTGTGTGTCAATATCAAATGTTCTAATTCTATTAATTTCATCACCAAAAAATTCAATTCTATATGGCCTTTCGTTAGAAAAAGAAAAAACATCAACAATACCACCTCTTACTGAAAAATCGCCAGGTTCAGAAACAAAATCCTCTCTTTTAAAGTTTAATTCGAATAGTTTAGAATTAAGATTATCAAGAGAAATATTTTGATTTAAATTAATATCTAAGGTTAGTTTAGATAATTCATCTGCAAGTACAATCTTTTCAGCAATAGCATTATTATAGGTAATTACTATACATTTTTTAGGTTTACTAGAATATAACTTATTTAATACCTGTGTTCTTTGTAATAAATTGTATGTACTAATATTATTATTATAAGGTTCCTTAAATCCACTAGGAAAAAATAAAATATTTAAATTTTCATCTATAGTTTCAATATCATTGAAAAAATATGTAGCCTCTTCCTTATCTGAAAAAATTAAAAAAATTGATCTTTTTAGACTATTAAATATAGAATAAATTATAAAAGCAAATGAGGAGCCTACAGTGCCACTAATTGATAATTCTTTTTGATTTTTGACAATAGAATGCCTTAGTTTTTGCATTTGCAAAGACTCTGAAAAAATTTTAGTGATAGGATTTTTACTCAATCAAAAAATTTCAGCTAATATATATAAGTAGAATTTATTATTAAATATTATTTACTTTTTTTTATAAAAGTTTGTAGTTGATTTATCATTTTTTCACTTCCACAATAAAATGGTATGCGTTGATGCAAAGTTTTTGGTTGAATATCTAAAATATTCAACTCTCCATCAATAGCTATGCCTCCTGCTTGTTCACAAATAAATGATATTGGATTACATTCATATAATAATCTTAATTTTCCATTTGGATTTTTTGAAGTATTGGGATACAAGAATATCCCCCCCTTGATCAAATTCCTGTGAAAATCTGAAACAAGTGAGCCAATATATCTAGAAGTATATGGCCTGTCATCATCCTCCATTTGACAAAATTTCAAATATTTCTTAACATAATCTGGAAACTGCAAATAGTTTCCCTCATTAACAGAATAGATAGATCCTTTTTTTGGAAATTTTAAGTTAGCATGAGAATGATAAAATGAACCAATAGCTGGATTTAGTGTAAATCCATTAACACCATCTCCTGTAGTATATACTAGCATTGTGGATGTTCCATAAATAATATAGCCAGCGGCAACTTGGTTTCTTCCCTTTTGTAAAAAATCATCTATTGTAACAGTACTGCCAATTTTACTAATTCTTCTATAAATTGAAAAAATTGTACCAACAGATACATTCACATCAATATTTGATGAGCCATCTAATGGATCTATTAGAACTACATAGCTATTCTGATTATTTTTATCAATACTATTAACTGAAATAAAACTCTCATCCTCTTCACTGGCGAGACCACATATAATATTCCTGTTAATTAATGTATTTCTAAATTTATTATTAGCATAAATATCAAGTTTTTGTTGTTTTTCATGCTGAACATTTATTTTGCCAGTATCTCCAATGATATCTACAAGACCTGCTTTATTAACTTCGTGATTTACCACTTTAGCTGCCAGTCTAATAGAATTTATTAATCTAGACAATTCGCCAGAAGAGTATTTAAACGAATTTTGATTGTTTATTATAAACTCACCTAATGTT
>PBYV01000078.1 GCA_002729765.1 Acidimicrobiaceae bacterium | reverse complement strand
CGACTACGACTGTTGCTCCGACTACGACTGTTGCTCCGACTACGACTGTTGCTCCGACTACGACTGTTGCTCCGACTACGACTGTCGCTCCAATTATTCTGAATGATTCGTTTCGAGGGGTAACAGCTGAAACGATAAAAGTTGGTTTTACGTCAATCGATTTTGAGCTCTTTAACGAACTATTTCCCGGTCTAAACCTAACTTATGCTAATTACCCACCGATGGTAGATGTTTTGGTGGAAGACCTAAATGCACGAGGTGGCATTTTAGGAAGGAAAGTAGAGATAATCCATCGTTTGTTTTTGCCGGTTGGACCTCTGACAGCGGAAGTTGCATGCGTCGAATTAACAGAAGATGAAGAGGTTTTCGCTGTACTGAACGGATTCGCTGGCCCTGGAGCTGAGGGCGTCAATGAATGTTTCGCAGACACTTATGAAACTATTCTCGTAGGAGCAAAACCGACAATAGAACAATTAGAGAGGGCACGCGCTTCTTGGATAACTAGTGATATGAATCTCAGTAGAAGAGGACAAGCTTTTGTGAGTCTTTTAAGACAGACAGACAGCCTTGAAGGGCTTGGACGGATAATGATTTGGGGTGCAGATCCAGAATCCGAACCTGTAATGACTGAAGTAAAAGAATTACTTGAAGCAGAAGGCGTTTCAGTTCCAATTGTCACATCGAATGAAAACACTGGAGATGAAACAGCAACAATAGCTTTCTTAGAAGTGGTTCTTGAAAAGGCAAGAACAGAAGATGTTTCGACAATTTGGTTCGTAGGAGAAGCTATTTATGCAATGGAATATCTTTTTGGTTTAGGGGATGAATTTAATTTGTTATTACACAATGGCGACTCTCTAAATATGTGGTCTCAGGAACCGCCTCCAGAAATTGAAAATTCTGGATTAATTCTTACTAATAAAGCCTTTGATAGTCGCGAAGACCCTTCTTTCGCACATTGTATGGACCTTGTTGAAGAGGCACTTGAAATTGAAGTGAGACCTCCAGATCAACTCGCACCGGAAGACACAAATTATTGGGCAGGCACAGCAGGATCCTGCCAGTTTTTATCTTTATTTGAAACAGTGGCAACTGCTGCTGGTCCAGATTTGACTAATGAAACTTTTGCACAAGCAGCGGCTACTATGGGTGACTTTTCTTTACCGGGTTATAAATATGTTTCACTTGATTCCGACAAGTTCGACGCGAGAGATTCACTGATTTTAGGCCGTTGGAATAAACAAGAAGAGCAATGGGAGGCTATTTCCGAGGAAATCAACACCTCGGAATAAGTTCAGATTCGCAGAAATAATTAGCTTTATGTCTCAACGCGGGTAAGCCGTCTTTGACTTTTGTTAGGGTGGAAATCCATTAGGAAGTCCAACCATTGGGAGTCGACATATATGGATGAGAAAAAAGAATTCCGGACTATGTCAGGAGTTCCAGTTGCTTCTGTTTACGGAGATGGGCCATTACCCGGTGAGTTCCCTTACACGCGCGGGATACATTCAGGTATGTACAGAGACCGGTTGTGGACGATGCGAATGTTCGCTGGTTTTGGGACAGCAGAAGACACAAATGTTCGTTTTAAAGACCTCCTAAGAGCTGGAGGCACAGGACTCTCAACAGCTTTTGATATGCCAACTCTTATGGGTCGTGATTCTGATGATGAATGGTCAATAGGCGAAGTAGGGCGCGCTGGCGTGGCAGTCGACACTCTTGATGACATGATTGACCTTTTCGCTGACATCGATCTAGGTCAAGTATCCACGTCAATGACAATTAACGGACCCGCAGCAATTCTTCTCGCAATGTATGTGGCAGTTGCCGAACAAGATGGAGTAGAAAGATCGAAACTTAATGGAACACTCCAGAATGACATCCTTAAGGAGTATCAGGCCCAAAAAGAATATATTTTCCCGCCACGACCATCTGTCCGTTTAGTAAGTGATGTGGTTAGTTTCACAACTCATGAGATGCCACGTTGGAATCCGATCTCCATATCTGGTTACCACATCAGAGAGGCTGGTTCCACGGCTGCTCAGGAGCTTGCTTTCACCTTGGCTAACGGATTTGCATACGTTGAAGCAGCACAGGCAGCTGGTCTGAATGTGGATGACTTCGCACCTCGGCTAAGTTTCTTTTTCAACAGCCATTCAGACTTCTTTGAAGAGGTAGGAAAATTCCGTGCGGCAAGAAGAATCTGGGCTAGATGGTTACGTGACCGTTATGGAGCTCAAGATGAACGTAGTCAGAAACTTCGTTTCCACACACAAACTGCCGGAGTGTCACTAACAGCTCAACAACCTGAAATAAATATTGCACGTGTCGCTATACAAGCTTTGGCAGGTGTTATCGGTGGAACTCAGAGTCTGCATACAGATAGCTACGATGAAGCTCTAGCTTTACCAACCGAGGATGCAGCAAGAATTGCTTTAAGAACACAACAGATTGTTGCTCACGAAACAGGTGCAACTAGCGTTGCCGACCCTTTAGGAGGGTCAGACTATGTTGAGTGGATGACAGACGAAATGGAGAGACAAGCCGAAGAAATTTTCAACCACTTGGAAGAATTAGGCGATGGTTCAATCCTCGAAGGCGTGTATGCCGGAATAGAAAACGGTTGGTTTGTTGGAGAAATTGCAGATGCGGCATACAGGTTTGAACGCGAAGTAAACAGTGGTGAGCGTTTAATAGTAGGTGTAAATTCTTTTACAGAGGGTGGAGATGAAGAGATCGACCTCCTAAGTATTGATCCCGGAACTGAAGACACACAACTCAAGAGGTTGAAAGAAATAAAACAGTCAAGAGACAGTGACTTAGTTGAAAAAGCATTAAACAGGCTTTCCGTAGAAGCAGCTGATCCGGAAATAAACCTTATGCCAGCAATAATTGAAGCGGTAAAAGTCAGAGCAACAGAAGGTGAGATTGTGCAAGCACTTGAATCAGTATTTGGAACTTATGTAGAAAAGGCATTCGTATGAGTAAAAAAGAAAACGCACCGATACGAATAGTTCTTGCAAAATTAGGTCTAGATGGGCATGACAGAGGTTTAAAAGTTGTAGCGAGAATGTTGAGAGACTCTGGTATGGAAGTTGTTTATTTAGGTTTGAGACAGACAACTGAGATGGTTGTGACAGCAGTTGAGCAAGAAGATGCAGATGCGGTGGGCATATCCATGCATAATGCAGGACACTTAACTCTGGCACCTCGGATAGTTAAAGCTTTAGAGGACGCCGGTCTTGACGTCCCAGTTGTTGTAGGAGGGATAGTCCCCGAAAGTGATCTAGAGGCTATGGCTGAAGCAGGAGTAGCTGGAGTTTTAGGTCCTGGTTCTTCTGCTGAAGATGTAGCTACGTGTGTTCGTGAGGCAGTGGCCGCCCGTGGCGAGTGAAGACTCAACATTAATTTCGCTTGTAGAAAAGGCCAGTGAAGGTGACCGACGTTCAGTTGGTCGGCTTTTAACACTTGTAGAAAGGGGAGGTTACTCTGCCGAACAGGTTGCAGAAGCAACTTATACACTTTCGGGCAACTCACATGTCATAGGCATCACTGGAGCTCCTGGAGCCGGAAAGTCGACTCTTACAGCTTGTTTGGCAAGAGACTTAGCGGTATCTGAATATAAACCCGCAGTGCTAGCAGTTGACCCATCATCGCCTTTGACGGGAGGAGCTATTCTCGGTGATCGAGTGCGAATGGAAGAAGCATCAGAAGCAGGAGCTTTTATCCGTTCAATGGCAACAAGAGGACACGCTGGCGGCTTAGCACTTGCAGTCCCAGGGATGGTGCGCGTTTTCGATGCTTTCGGATTCAATCCAATAATTATTGAAACTGTAGGAGTAGGTCAGGTTGAAGTCGATGTTGCCTCAGCAGCAGACACAGTGGTGGTGGTCGTCACATCAGGATGGGGAGATGCTGTGCAAGCTAATAAAGCTGGCCTGCTCGAGATTGCTGATCTTTTCGTTGTGAATAAAGCGGATCGCCCTGGAGCAAGTGATGCGAGAAGAGACCTAGAACTAATGATTGACTTATCGCAAATAACTGGTCAAGCGACTAGAAGGCCAGACATCGTGATGACCACAGCTACTGAAGGTGAAGGGTTGGATGAATTTACGAAGGCTATTTTTGAACATAGGGAACTTTTGTTCGGAGGAGAACAAATTTCGATTAGACGCTCTAAACGCTGGAAGGCTGAAGTTAGATCACGCTTAGATTATTTACTTTCAGAAGTCGCAAAAGAATCCATTGAAAATTTAGAAGAGAAAAAGAGTTCTTCTCCCGGTTCAGTGGCGCGTGAAATAGCCGAAAATCTCTTAAAAAAAGATGAATTGTAATAAATCGACTAGAGACAACTCCCATGCCGTTAAGATCTGAACCTTGAATTCAAAACTACGTTCAATAGTTGGACGCCTGTTACAAGGCTATGCTCAGCGGCTCTTTCGTTATATGGGAGTGACTGTCATTAATACCATTGTCGGCCAGTCGGTACTGTTTATATTCCATGCAGTTATTGGGTTGCCAGGAATGGTCGCTAATGCATGTGCAGTAGCGATTAGTACGATCCCTGCTTATTTACTGAGTCGGAATTATGTATGGGAGCAGCCAAGAGGTGATCATTCAGTCGGAGGAGAGATAGCACCATTCTGGATGCTGGCTTTTGCTGGACTAGCTCTTTCAACAGCAGTTGTAGGGGTGGTAGATGGAATTTTTGGTGGCACATGGTCAGTTCAAATCGCAAATGCTTCTGCGTATGGAACTTTATGGATTGTAAGATTTTTAGTCATAGAGCATCTTCTCTGGGGAGATTCAGCTAACAGCGACGAAGAAGAGCCGCAAAGCGATAATAAACTTGCAGGTTAACTTTGGATAAACACGAAAAGTTACTGCTTGGATTAACTGAATCAGTAAAAGGGTTTATGCCAGTTGATGAGGGTTTAGCTCTAAATCGACATGGAACCTCTTTGGGTATAGAAGGGCCATTTCTTGAAGTTGGAAGTTATTGCGGCAAATCAGGTATTTATTTAGGTTTCGCAGCAAAGGAAACTGGGAGACTTCTTTTTTCTGTTGATCACCACAGAGGTTCTGAAGAAAATCAGCCAGGATGGGAATGGCATGACCCTGAAATTGTTGATCCTGAAACTGGATTAATAGACACTTTGCCGGAATTTCGTCGCAATATAAAAAAAGCAGGTTTGGAAGACAATGTTGTGGCAGTGGTAGGTGATTCACTAGCGATTGCAAAAGACTGGAGTACACCTTTGGCATTGTTATTTATTGATGGGGGACATGGTTCAGAACCGGCACATGCAGATTACGAAAACTGGGTGCCAAAGTTGCTTATTGGTGGAAAGCTTTTGATACATGATGTATTTGAAAACCCTGAAGAGGGTGGCAGGCCACCGTTTGAAATATTTCAACGAGCTGTGACTTCTGAGTTCTTTGAAGAAATAGACGCAGTAGGTTCTTTAAGAGTTCTTAAAAGAGTCGGTTCTAGTATTTAACACACTCAGTTTTGTTAATCGAGATCAAGAATATGTTCTTCGGTGTCTATTATTTCAGGAAGTCCGGTCTTGTCTGTAAAAATACCTGAAGCAGGGCTTGATTGAGATATTGCATCAGCAGCAAGAATGACTGCAGCTGAAGAATAAGTCGTCCTTTCAGCTTCTGGAAAAGATTGTTTTTCTGGATGAACAACTCCAGTCAAGTAATGGCCATCTATTTGTCTCATCTCTTGACTCCAAAGGAAAAGAGATTCAGCTTTTTGGGTTTCTCCGGCAGCTAAATAAGCGATTGCACATTCACAAGTTTCAGCTGTTGTTATCCAAGGCTGGTCACTAACGCAACGAATTCCTCTATTTTCCATGATAAAAATGTCTGATTTTTCGGAAAGTAAACTTTTAGCTTGATTCCCAGAAACAACTCCAGAAAGCACCGGGTAATACCAATCCATCGCCCATCTTTCTTTAGGAGCGAATGCTTTATCAGGGTATTTTCTAACTACGTGGGCGAGATTGGCGAGAGATAGTTCCCAATCAGGTCTTTCATGTCCTAGTTCTTCTGCTACTGATATCGCGCAACGCAAACTATGGCAGATACTTGAAGAACCGGTTAAAAGAGCGTATGACCATGGGGTGCCATCAGAGTGCATAGCCCAGATGATCTCTCCGCGCGGAGTTTGTAAATCAAGCACGAAATCGATAGCAGGTTCAACTACTGACCACATAGTTTCAAGAAATCCGCGGTCATGAGTCATAAGCCAGTGATGCCAAACTCCCGTTGCAACATATGCAACTACATTGGAGTCATGTTTTGGATCCTCTATCCCTTTTTCAAGGTAGTAGTGGTGCCAAGCGCCATTAGGTAGTTGATTTTCTTTTAACCACAGATAAGCCTTTTCTGCTGCATCTAGATGGCCGGTTACAGCAAGTGCCATTGCGGCTTCCACATGATTCCATGGATCTGAATGACCACCTGGAAACCATGGAATCATTCCGTTGGGAAGCTGCCAATCAATTATCGCTTCGGCGGTTTCTATTAGTTCTTCTGTGCTTACGACATTCGGGACATTAGGAAGAGACATGTTTGGCCTCCATTACTGGTTTCGAAGCGTATACAACAAGACTTTTACCTAAAAAAGGACTTAGAATTTTTTCCAGAACTCTGGTAATCCAAGGTGATTTTTCGATGTCCCAAGCTAGCACCTGATGATAAGTTCTTACGAAAAAGTTGTCATGTATTGGTTTATTCGGACCAATTATGCAACGCAGCCACCAGTAGGGACTGTGCAGTGCATGAACCCGGTGATGACCTTGAGGGTCTAATCCAGAATCTGAAATCATTTTCGTAAGTTCTTTTCTTTTATAGATACGGACATGACCTCCGACGGCTTTAGGGGCATAGTAGTCATCTGACAAAGACCAGCATATTTTTTCTGGGAAACGAGAAGGAATGGTGATAGCCAGAGTTCCTCCAGGGCTTAGAACACGTTCAAGTTCATTTAGGGCATCTGAATCATTATCAATATGTTCCATTACTTCAGAGCAAATAATTCTGTCAAAGGAATGATCAGCGAAAGGTAAACGGGTTGCATCACCATTAGTAGTTTCAATTGCTATCGGTGGTTTTATTTCACCTTGCTCGTACATGACACCAGCTACTGCTCTTACTTGTTTCAGTTCTTCAAAACCTAAATCGCAAGCAACTACTGAAGCTCCGCGTCTTAAAGCTTCATATGCATGACGTCCAAATCCACAACCCATATCCAGAATCCGGTCCCCAGACTCCACCCCTAGAAGGTCATAATCAGCTGTTAACACGGAATCAGCCTTTGCTTTCAGCGAGAAGTGAATGGTATTGCTCTACAGTTCTTAAAGCAGTGTGATGCCAACTCCAGTTTTCTATAACCCTCTGTCTTCCATTTTCTCCAACTCTTGAACGACTTTCAGAGCTATCTAAAACTTTCCCAATCATTGAGGCTAAAGCTTCGCTGTCACCAGGTGGTACTTGAAAACAAGTTTCATCATGAGGACCTGCAACTTCAGGTAAAGCACCACCAGTAGTAGTCACTAGTGGCACTCCACACGACATGGCCTCAATAGCTGGCAGTGAGAAACCCTCATACAAAGATGGGACTACAGCAATTTGAGCTTCACTGTATAGCTCCACAATTCGATCATCAGAGACTCCATGAACCCAGCTAACGCAATCAGTTAACCCCAACTCGTCAATAACATCTGTTGACGAACCACCTTCGGAAGGTTTTCCAATTATGACTAACTCTACGTCACGTTCAGTTTTTAGTTTTGCGACTGCCTCAAGCAGGTATTTCAATCCCTTCATAGCAACATCAGCACTAGCTGTTGTAACTATCATCCCAGATTTTCGTTCTACCCCCGGAACAGGTGCAAACAGTTCAGGATCAACTCCCACAGGTACGACATGTATACGATTTGGGTCAACTTTATGGTCAGCAGTTATATCTACTTTTGATGATTCGGAAACAGTCATAACGCGATTCATGCGTTTCGCCACTCTGGTTTGCATCTTGGTGAAGGCGTACCAACGTCTTTTTGAAAATGATTCAAAAAGAGTTCTTGAATGTTCTATTTCCAAACGTCTATCAACTGTAATTGGATGGTGAATAGTGGACAGTAAAGGAAAACCAGCCTTTTTTTGAAGTAGGGCTAATCCCCATCCTAAGCACTGATTGTCGTGCACAAGATCGAATTCATCTCTCCTTGATTTTAGATAGTCCCAGGCTCTCAAACTGAAAGATAGGGGCTCTGAAAAGTTGCCAGTATTGAAACTAGCCACTTCAAGAAAGTCCCATTTGGTTTTAAGTTCCCATATTCTTGGTTTTCTCATAGGGAAGTGGTCATTGAAAATATCGAGACTAGGTAGACGGACGAGTTCCACACGTTCGTCTATTTCTGGATAAGGCTGACCAGAGAGGACTGTAACACTATGTCCTAAATCGGCAAGAGCTTTTGTCAAGTGGCGAGTGTAGACACCTTGGCCGCCACAATGAGGTTTACCTCTGTAGGAGAGATAAGCGATACGTAATTTGCGATTACTATCGACAGGGCCATTTTCCGATTTAGACATTAGAACATTCTCGCTGGATTTTTGTCTGATTACTCACCGGTAATTAGATACTGTTGAGTAATGCGAGCTTTGGTGCAAAGAGTTAGAGAAGCCAGTGTAAGGGTTGAAGATCAGCTGGTAGGAGCCATCGATCAAGGGTTATGCGTATTCGTGGGAGTGACACACGATGACGGACCTGAAGAGTGCGACATATTGGTTAATAAACTCCTTCATTTAAGGATTATGGATGACGAAAATGGCGTGATGAATAAGTCGGTCATAGACAAAGAAGGCGAAATTTTGATCGTGAGTCAGTTCACGCTTTATGGCGATATCTCTAAAGGACGCCGACCGGCATGGTCGGCGGCAGCAGCACCGGAACAAGCTGAGCCATTGATTGAAAGGGTTGTAGAAGGTTTAAAAGCAGGGGGAGCGAAAGTGGAAACAGGAAAATTTCGAGAATACATGTTGGTTGATTTAATAAACGATGGCCCTGCAACACTGATGATCGAAGTATAAATATTTCGAAAAGTAATTTTTATCTGCCAAAAAAATGCGGGCGACGGCCTAAACCGAAAAGTATTAGAGAAATCACCAACATTGGCCAAATGCCAATTTTTGTGTACCAGGTATTTCCTGTTCGTATGCCTACATCTGCTTGTAGTACGGCTTGTTCACTGATTCCAGTCCGTTGTAAAACTTTGCCTGAAGGGTCGACGATTGCACTGAATCCAGTGGGGGCAGATTGAAGTAACCAACGGCCTGTTTCGATAGCTCTAAGTTGACTTGACGCGACTTGTTGGCTTTGGACTTGTGTTAACCAATAACTGGCCCCATTTGTTGGATTGATAATTATTCCAGCTTGGTTTTCTGCAGCTTCACGTGCCCGTTCTTCAAAGAAAACCTCCCAAGATATGACTACGCCGAGTTTTCCAAGAGATGATTCAATTACAGCAGGTTCGGTTCCTGGTCGGACATCGCGTGCAGGAAGACTATCTTTGGCAAAGCGTTCCACTAAACCTCTTAGCGGTACAAACTCTCCGAAAGGCACAGTTCTAACTTTGTCAAATTTCCCCGCAACCTGCCCTTCGGGTTCCAGTACTTCTACATAGTTTAAATTTGAGGCTGTGTCATCTGGATCTTTGTGAAACCAGCCTGCAGAGATAACGGTGTCTAAAGATTTAGAGAGACTTTCCAGTGTTAAACGAGCATCATCTGAATATAGACGACTGGGATTTTTATCAGCTTCGGGTAAATCAGGGTCAGGATTTACTACATTTTCCGGCCATACAACCAAATCCACAGGAGTTTCAACATTGTTAGTAGCAGAAACTTGATTGGCGAAAACTATTGCAGCGCCTGTTGGGGTTGCTCGGGTGCGTTGGGGTCCTCCGCCTTGAACTACGGCGATGTTTATACTTTCAATTTCACGTCCGTTGGGTGCAAATGCGGTTAACGTTCCAAGCCCAACAGTTAACAGCACCGCTGCAGCTAGAACTTTCACAGCCTTTTTTGGAGTTCTAATGATGGTGCTTATAAAACAGCCAACAGATGTGACAACAGCGACGATAAGTAAAGGGCCTGCAACTTTAGACAAAGGAGCAACAGGCCCTGAAGCTTGACCGATCGGAATTGATGCAAGCGGAACGCCGCCAAAAGGAAATCTCCAACGAGCTAGCTCAACTAATGTCATAATTCCAATGAGTGCTAATTGACGTCCTTTTCTTGGCGGTACAAGAGTCATTCCGACCGCAAGAAAGCTTGAGTGGATCAGACCTGCTGCGATCCAGCCGGGTGGAGTAAGGTCGATCATCCAAAAAGTAGAAGGTAAAAGCCAAGCTAAACCGACTAAGAAACCTAGGATCAATCTCTTTTTTGCACTTTTATTCGCTATAGAGATGTCCAAAATAGCTATTCCTATGAAAGAACAAGGCCAGAAACCCCAAGGGGGGACTGAAGCTGCGATTAAAAGACCAGCAACTAAAGGTTTTAGAAACTCGGATCGGAATAGGAATTTTTTCAATTAATTCCGAACTTTTCTATTACAGAAACTGCAGCTTCGTTTCCTGAGCGAACAGACGCAGGTATTCCGACACCGAAATGATATGAACCCGAGATAAACACCCCGGGTGCTTCATCTGCCAACAAGTCGATAGTTTCTTTCATTCTTTGCGAATGTCCTATCTTAAATTGGGCTAAAGCTGTTGGCCATCGAGTTACTCGGAATTCAAGGGGTTGAGAGTCTAAACCTAAGGTGATAGCCAAATCGTCGGTTAGGTGTTTAACAAGTTCTTCGTCACTGAGACGGTCGTGTCTTTGGTCATCAACGCGTCCAGAAGAAACTCGAATTAGTGTTTGCGACCCATCGTCTAGATGTGCCCATTTATTACCTGAAAAAGAACACGCTGTCATTAGCATTCCGGCAGATCTCGGAACCAGAAAACCGCTTTGATCTTTTGGAATACTTATATCTGAGTTCTTGAAAGCAAAGCTAACAAGAGAGACCGAAGCATGTTCTATATCGGAAAGACGAGAACTGCTAGTAGGTGAAACTGAAGTTAACAGTTTTGCTGCATTCTGGGCAGAGGTAGCTAGAACCACAGCATCAGCTGTTTCTGAACCAGTGTTGGTTTCTAAAACCCATTGCTTATTAGTGTGATTTATAGAAATGACATTTGAATCTTTTCTAATTGATCCGCTGATCTGTTCAGTAAGTTTTTCTACAATATGTCCCATCCCATTTGGGTGAGTGTAGAAAACTGGTGATTCTGGATCAGAATTTTGTTGCGCTTCTCTAAGTGCTGTAATCAGGCCTTCTTCATGACGGGCAGCTTCTAAAAGTTGCGGAGCCATAGTTTCGCAACTCATCTCATCTACAACTCCCGCGTTGATTCCTCCTAGTAGCGGATCAACAAAAAGTTCAAACACAGAATCACCCACACAGTCGCGAACTAAGGAACCAATAGAAACGTCGGTTCCTTCAGGTATTGCTTTACTGGGTTTACCTCCTTGCTTTATTTTCAAAGCATCATCAGAGTTCAACAATTGCGACGGTAACGAATCAGGATCAAGAGGGATTCCAAGAACGTTCGGAGAGGGTAGTGGCTCTAATGAACCGTTTATCCAAATTGATGCAGAGCGAGAACTAGGAGAAACAAATTCTTCTGAGATTCCAATTTCATCGAAAAGGTCTTTAGCCCAAGGAACTCTAGCTAAGAAAGCATCCGCCCCTTCGTCCAGCAATAAACCTGCAAAACGGCTAGTTTTTAGCTTCCCGCCTGTTTGCTTCTCACTTTCTAAAACAACTACTTCAAAGTTTCCTCCACTCTTTAAAAGGCGATAAGCAACTGTGAGACCCGTGACACCTGCCCCTACCACGACAATTTTTTTCTTATCCATCTTTTCTTTCGGGGAGTTTATGAGAATGAACCATTTCAACTACATGTGAGAGCACCCCTGGATCAGTGTCTGGTAGAACTCCATGGCCGAGATTGAAAATGTGCCCAAAATTATTGTTATTTAGCGTAAGAATTTCAGACACAGCTTTTTCCACTATTTCAATGGGTTGTAAGCAAATTTCAGGATCCAAGTTTCCTTGTATGGCTATCTCATTTCCCAGTTTTGCTCTAGCTGTATCTATAGGTGTGTTTGAATCAATGCCTACTACATCTGCTCCTGCCGCGGCTATAAGGTGAAGAATTGGTTGCGTCCCCACTCCGAAGTGAATCTTTGGAACACGAGAGTTGTTAATTGATGAAAGCACTCTTTTGCTATAGGGGAAAACTTTCTGTTCGTAGATTTCGGGTTCAATTAAGCCTGCCCAACTGTCGAACAATTGAATAGCTGATGCTCCTGATTCGATCTGATGGTTGAGGGAAGAGATTGTTATATCTGAAAGTTGATTCATTAGAGAGTCCCAGATTTCAGACTCTTGTTCCATCAAGGCTTTAGTTTTTTCAAGTGAACGTGAAGGTTTACCTTCGATTAGGTATGAAGCGACTGTGAAAGGTGCTCCAGCGAAGCCGATTACAGGAACCGGGCATTCTTGAGAGAGTATTTTTATGGTCTCTCCTACGTAAGGGACATCAATTTCAGGTTCTAACTTTCGTAGCCGTTTCAAATCTTCGGTGCTTTCAAAAGGATTTTCCACAACGGGACCTATGCCTGGCTGTATCTCAATTCCAAAACCGATCGAATGAACGGGAACCATAATGTCAGAAAAAAGTATTGCTGCATCAACCCCATATCTTTCAACAGGTTGAAGGGTGATTTCGGCTGCCCTTTCAGGGTCTGAAGCTGCTTCTAAGATGCTTCCCGTTCCGCGGATTTTCTTATATTCAGGGAGCGACCTTCCAGCTTGACGCATAAACCAAACCGGTACCCGTGAGTGCTGCTCATTTCTGCATGCAGAAATGAAATCTGATTTCTTACCAGTTTCATCTGCCGAAAGAAAAGAGTTTTCCATGTTGGGATTTTACCCAAGTATTGACCACATCTTTTCTTTCTGATGAGGGTTATATCTAGATTTGAAGGATTGCTTCCTCTAGAAGGCTTCGAGCTTTGTTGGATTGAGGCTTAGCTAAGCGAGCGAAAGCGGAAGTTTGCGACATTTGAAAAATTTCCTTAGCGGCGTCTTTAGTGGGTTCTAATTTGTTGCGTGCCTGCAGATCAGAAACTGTTGGCTCGAATACTAGAACTTCTGTTCCATTTGAACGGATTTGTTCAATTTCTTTATGGAGTGTTCTTGAATTCCATGCCACAGAAAGGGAGTTTTTCTCCTGTGATGCAACCAGTGTGGAAGACGAAGAAATAATCACTAGATCAAGTTGCAAAGCGGCAAGAAGGTCAGAGTTGGTTACTGAATGAACTCCACCGTCAACGTAACGTTTCCCATTAATATTCGTGGGACTAAAACGACCTGGGATTGCTGAGGATGCTTGAACCGCAGAGCCAACATCGGTTTTTATGTCATCTCTACCAAACACCGCTCTTTTTCCAGTGTCAAGATCAACAGCGCACAACCAAGTCGGCTTGTCGGGCCAAAGCTCAGGGTGAATTTGTGAAGTTCTTTCAGCAAAAGAAGAACCGTCAGCCTCTCCTAGTGGAAGGAGTCCAGTGATCGCAACCATAGGTCGAGGACGACCACCTAGAAAAAGCTCTTTTAAAAGGAGAGTCGGTTTGGAAGGTATCTTGCTGCTAGCACTAAGGCCGGGCTCAGGCATTTTAAGTGAAGTCGTAACACGGTTGACTATCTGCTGTCCTTCTGTGCTCATCGAATCATCTGTGTAATAACTGGCTAAATCTGAGGGGGAGATTCCGGCGCGCAAAGAAATTGCTGTAAGCGAACCAGCCGAAGTTCCAACTATGACATCAGAAAGTCTTGAATCCCAGCCGGTGGTCCTGAAGATGGCATCAATGACTCCACTATGGTGGGCAGCTCCAGAAAACCCTCCAGCGCTTAGAACAAGACCTATCGTTGTCTCTGTTCTATTTTCGTTCATCTGTTACCTTCCCGATGGTGGTGTATGACTGCATTTTTCTAATCTATTTGTGTTTTTCAACTACGCGATAGGATTAGAACCCTGTCAATTTTTGCTTTAAACCAAAAATTTAACTTAATTATTAGTAATACAAGACCTTTGGGGGTATTTATCTCAAAAGAGTTAGAAGCTGAACAAGCTTACGTCGACAAAGCTTACGAATGTTTAGAAGCTGCTAAAGAAAGAGTCTTTGATCTCACTTCAATGGTTGAAGTGGGCAAAGGTGGAACAAACCAAGCGCGTGTCGAGAGAGATGCTATATGGGACTCTGTTTCAACACGATTGGGGCAATTAAACATGGGTGATGCGGCTCTAGTTTTCGGGCGTATCGACCAAAATGTTGATTCAGAAAGTTTTTACATCGGGAGAGTTGGTGTATGGAACGATAAGCAGGATCCGATAGTGGTCGACTGGCGGGCACCCATTGCAGAGTCTTTTTATAGGGCTACTGGCTTGGACCCAATGGGACTTGAACGCCGAAGACATTTTGTAAGCCGCGGTAGGACACTTCTGTCATTAGAAGATGAAATATTTGGGGACATTGAAAAATTTCGCGACAATGAAGGCTCTCCCCTTAAAGGCGAAGGTGCTCTTATAGCAGCGCTTGAAACAGCTAGAACCGGCCGTCTTCAGGACATTATCGGAACTATCCAAAGTGAGCAGGACGAAATAATTCGTGCTCCGATTTCAGGTGTGGTAGCGGTACAAGGAGGTCCTGGTACCGGAAAAACGGTTGTCGCTCTTCACAGGGCAGCTTATTTGTTATATACCCACCGATTTCCACTTGAAGGACAAGGGGTTCTAGTAGTAGGGCCTAATCGTTTATTTTTGGCCTACATAGAACAGGTTCTCCCATCTTTAGGTGAAGCAGGAGTTCAGATGGCTTCTTTGGGAGATTTGGTTGGGGGAGTCCGAATTGAAGATCATCGAGACCCCGAAGAAGTTTCACGGCTAAAAGGTGATCTTCGGATGGTCAAATTTTTAGCCCGCTCAGCAAAAATTCGTCAACGTCCTCTACGCGAAGATTTTAGAATTGGTTACGGAGTCCAGTGGTTACACATCTCTGTGGAACAAACAGCGCAAATAGTCTCAGAAGCACAGAGACGGTACAGGACTCATAATGCAGCCCGGCGTTTTGTCGAAGAAGAGTTTTATTCCACTCTTGCTTTAAGTTCAAATGAGTCTCTTGACCACCGCACTGTAGGAGACAGACTTAAAGGTCAGATGGCTATTAGGGAAGCTTTAGATTGGATGTGGCCTGTACTTACACCTTCACAACTGTTGAATGATGTATTTGGTTCTCATGCGTTGATAAGGGCAGCTGATCCGAAACTTTCAGAAGAGGAAGTTGAGTCTTTGTATAAAGCTCGAGAGTCTTTATCTAAAGAAATCCGTTGGTCTGCTTCCGATGCAGCTTTATTAGACGAAGCTCGTGCGGTTTTAGGGTCACGGCCTGGTAAAAGAGAAGAGGACTCAATCAGGACTTTCGGTCATATAGTCGTTGATGAAATTCAGGATCTTTCACCAATGGATTTAAGAATGCTTTCTAGAAGGTCTTTAAATGGTTCAATGACTGTGGTTGGAGATATTGCGCAAGCAACAGGAGCTTGGGCGCACCAGAACTGGGAGAGCATTCTGTTACACCTCCCAAATCGTAAAGAACCTCAGATGCGTGAGTTGACGATTGGTTATCGAATTCCGGCTCCACTCATGGAATTAGCCGCAAGTGTGCTTCAAGAGGCAGCTCCAGGTTTGAATCCCCCAAGTTCTGTAAGGGCTGAAGGTGAGTCTCCAATATTTGTGAAGGTTGACGATTCGTTAGATTTTCTTTCAGAAGTAGTAGTTGAAGAACAGAAAAAAGCTGATTCCGGCAACCTTGCGATAGTTGCGGCAAATTCGCAGGTAGGAGAAGTTGAAGCGTTATTAGAAAACGCAGAGATTGTTTTCGGACGTCCGAATCGTCGGGGTCTTGATGAACAGTTAGCGGTGGTTCCGGTAGGGCTTGTGAAAGGGCTTGAGGTTGATGTTGTAATTGTTGTAGAGCCAAAGCGGATTGTCGAAGAGCAGATCCAGGGGATGAGAGCTCTCTATGTTGCATTAACTCGTGCGACAAAACGAGTTGTTGTGGTTCACGCTGAAGAACTTCCTTTGAATATGCAAAAGTAAATTTGTAATTAAGAATTACCTTTTTTCAGTTTTGCCATTTCGCTAAAAAGTTCAAGTGGAGATTGAATAGTTTGGTCTTGTTCAATTTCTCTGAAAATCGCATAAACATTTACCGCTATACGTTCCCATTCACCCCATTCTTTAAAAGCACCTAGATCAATGTCGGCTATTACTTCAGCTGCTGTTTGACCACAAGCGTGACGTTCCCGACATTCGGTATCTACAAAATTCAGGTAATCACGAACAGCAGTTACTCCCGTGGCATCAGTTAAAGGACCATGACCTGGGATTATCACTTCAGCTTCTAATCCTAGAATACGATCACATGCGTCAATCCAGTTAGACACGGGGCCGTCCCAGATTATTGGGGTTCCATGAATGAAAAGAATGTCACCGCAGAATACGGTAGCGGTATCTGGGAGATGCACTAGCAGATCACCGGAAGTGTGAGCGGGTCCGACTTCTATTAGTTCTACTGTGCGGCCGCCAACATCGAGTTGTAGTTCACCGCTGAAAGTCCGATCTGGTGGTGGTAACTCAATATCGCTGAAATCGAATGATCCAAAAGCATCTTGTATATAGGAATTAGTTGCTTCACCAAGATCTATTTGCATTAGCGCTTCCAAGACAGATGGTGGAATTGCTTCCATTTCAACTGCCGCTGCTTCGGTAGTTATGATCTGGGCTCCGTTTTCACCTCCCACTAAACTATTTCCATAGCAATGGTCACCATTCGCATGAGTGTTAACCACAACGTTTATGGGATGTGCTGAAGTGACTGAAGACATTGAATCAAGCATGTTCTGAGTGAGTTTCAGATCAAAAAGCGTATCTACTAGTAACGATGACCATTCTGAAGCGATAAGTCCTGCGTTACTCCAACCCCAGCCGCCATCAGGTTGTAAGTATGCGAAAACATTGTCAGCTACTTCATGGAGACCATGTGTGTAGGAAACGTTTTTAAAATCCTTATCCACAAATTAACTTTAGACGAAATGAGTATTTAGTTCTGGTGTCAGTGGCTAGTTGTGAGAAATAGCGTCTAGAACATTTAGTCGTGAGGCTCTGAAAGCCGGAAGAATAGAAGCCAGAATTCCAAATAGTCCTGAGATGATCAGGTATTGCAACAGTGAACCAAAAGGTATTGAGAGAATACTGACAAAGTCAGCAGGTATCGCTGCTGTTGCAGCCACGCCAAAGAACACTCCTATAGAGACGCCTAGGAGTCCTCCAAATAGAGCGATTATGACAGCTTCCCAACGAACCATTCTTCTCACCTGGCGTCTTGTCATACCCACTGCTCTCAATAGGCCGAGTTCGCGGGTTTGTTCGTAAACAGAAAGCGCCAAAGTATTGGTTATACCCAATACGGCTATCAATAATGAAAGAGCAAGGAAGGTCGTAATAATACTTAAAACTTGATCCAATTGTTTTTCAACACCTTCGCGGTATTCAGCCCTATTTTCGACGGATAGCTGAGGATACTCCTGTGTGTATATTTCAACTGAAGCTCTGGCCAATTCTGGATCAGCATCAGGATTGAACAAAATGCTGAGGAAGCTGTCTTGTGATTGAGGGAAGTAGCGATCAAAAGTTGCCAGGTCGATAATCCAGTTCCCCAACATTGCATCATTTTCAAAAATTGCTGCTGTCGTAAGGGCAACTTCGTTGCTTCCTGGGAAGGTCACATAGATAGGATCTCCTACCTTTAAACCTCTTTCTGCAGCAGGGTCTTCGTGGATAAGAATTGTCCCTACAGTTTTTGACGCAGCGATAGTTTCGGTAGACCCCTGGCTGATGTTTAGGTCTATATGTGATTCCATTAGCGCAAAGTCAGCACTTGCTACATCTTTGAGATCTCCGTCTACACCTAGAGCGTCAAAAGTAAACCTGTATGAGACAACAGAATCAATCAGATCCGGTCTTTTATTACTTAGTTCTTTGAGTTCGTCTCCTAGGTCACTTGAAAACCCTTGGAAATCACCGCCGAATCCATCTACCTGAACAACTAGGTCCATAGAAGTACTGTCTTCTATCAGGTCTATAAAAGTTGCTTTTAGTGAACTACTTACCACCGCAGCAAGACTTACGAGCGCTAAACCGATTGTAAGAGCAGCAGCTGTTGCAGCTGTACGTCTTGGTCTACGCGCAGCATTTTCACGGGCAAGTCTTCCAGGAACTTTGAATAAACGCTGTATTGGTTTTCCGAAAAAATTTGCCACTGGTTTAGTGGCAATGGGGCTAAGCATGTAGACACCGGCAAAAGTAGAGATAGCGCCTGTTCCTAAGAGCCAGAGAATTCCTTTTGTTCCTATATTTAAAGTCATTCCTGAAATTAATTCTGCTACACCAATCAAAGTGACAGCGCCACCGATTACAAGCCGTCTTCTGAGACTTGTAGGGGTAAAACTTATTTCTTCACGCATAGCAGTGACCGGTGCTATTGAGCGTGTTCGTCTTGCGGGGAGTATTGAAGAAAGGACTGTTGCTCCGATGCTTACAAAAGCTGCCACAATAATTGTTCTGGGTTTCATTGGTAATACGCCTGGAAGAGCCCCGAATCCTACTGATTCAAGCAATTCTCTTAAGCCGAGGGCGAGAAGGTAACCGACTCCTAAACCAACTGCCGTTGCTGTTATGCCGATTATTATTGCTTCTAAAATGACCGATCGGAAAACTTGACGTGTAGTTGCACCGAGTGCACGTAGAAGTGCTAGTTCGCGTACACGTTGCCCCAAAACTATTGAGAAGGTGTTATTGATTATGAAAGCACTGACAATGACAGCAATTATCGCGAACGCTAATAAGACACCAGACAGGACGCTGAGAAATGAGTTGAAATCATCTCGCTGTTCTTCAATCAGGGTTTCTTTGTCAACTACCTCAAGTTGAATATCGCCGAGGAAACTTAAAGCAGCTTTTTGCTCCTCAGGTAGTGTCGACATGGCTGCGAGGAAATCTTGAGTGTAAGAATCCAACTCGTTCTGAATACTGGCTGCGACTTTCTCATGATCAGACCCAGGTGTGACAGCTACGTTCAGGTAGTCGTACGTTCCTTCATAGTCCAGAAAAGTATGAGAAGTTTGTTCCTCAAAAACAGCGAGAGTTGCTCCAAAGTTCTTGTTTTCTGTAGGAGATCTCCAGTTCGCAATACCAGTGAGAGTAAAAAGACGGTTTCCTATTGGACCGCTAACTTTATATATTTCACCGACTTCAAAATCAAAATCTTCAGCAGTTTTAGTATCGACAATGAATTCGCCCACCACCGCAGAATCGTTAATGTCACCAGTCCATTCAGGAGCTCTGCCTTCGTAAACAAAAAATTCTTGTAGAGGACCTGAATCAGTAAAGTAGTTCATTCCAAATTGGGGAGCTCCACGCGTTTTAGTTGCTTTAGGTTTCCCATCATCGTCAGTAACAATCGGGATTATATTCCAAGCCATAATCTGCCCGCTTACGGCATCTACTCCTGGTATGTCATCTGTGACTACTTCAAGTAATTCCTCTGGAACTGGCAGTCGGTTAAATCTCTCCGCATCCTGCATGGAGGCGCGAACATTAAAATCAACATCTCCGATGATGTCAACTGAAAGCTCATCAAAAGAACTACGAAGCTTGTCCGTGAGTGTGAAAGAGGTTGTCATGAAGGCAACACCTAAGACAACGGCGAAAGTAGTTAGTGCATAGCGGAGCTTTCGTCCACGAATATTTCGGAGAGTAAGCCCAAACATGGATCAGTTCGAGAAATTCTTTATGTTGTCCAGAATCCGATCGGCAGTTGGGTCTGTCATCTCATCGACAATTTTCCCATCACCTAAAAAAAGTACCCTATGGGCACGTGCAGCTGCTTGAGCATCGTGAGTGACCATAACCATTGTTTGATCGAGTTCTTCAACCGCACGTCTAAGAAAATCGAGTACTTCGTCACCGGTTTTCGAGTCGAGGTTGCCAGTTGGTTCATCGGCAAAAACTATTTCAGGTTTTGAAACTAGAGCTCTTGCAACAGCTACTCGTTGCTGCTGTCCACCGGACAGTTCGTCTGGGCGATGTTTTAAACGGTCGGCAATTCCCACCGCTTTTAAAACTTGATCCATCCATTCATTATCAGGTTTCTTTCCGGCAAGATCTAGAGGAAGAGTCGTATTTTCTTTTGCGGTTAAAGTCGGCAGAAGATTGAATGCCTGGAATACGAAACCAACTTTGTTTCTTCTTAGAAGTGTCAGATCTTTATCGGAAAGGCTTCCGAGTTCTGTTTCTCCAATATGGACTGTTCCTGAAGTCAGATCGTCAAGACCGGCTGAACAATGCATGAGAGTGGATTTTCCCGATCCGGAAGGTCCCATAATCGCAGTGAATTTGCCTTTTTCGAATTCGACAGTTACATCGTCTAGAGCGCGAACTTCAGTCTCATCTGAACCGTAAATTTTACTTCCATTAGTGACGCGCGCTGCCGCTGTTGAATTGTTTATTGTCATGCTTGCAGGATACGTTCCTATTTAGGAAAAAGTTGAGGGGGTTGTGTGCCAGTTGACACTTTGAGAAATTTTGCAGAAGATGATCTTGGAGCTGTGCTCGCTCTCAATAACGCGGCTGCGCCGGCAGTTAATGAATTGACTTCTTCAGATTTGGAATGGTTTGCAGAAGTATCCCACCTTTTCTTAGTTTCGGAGAGAAAAGTAGATGAAAGAAGACAAATTACAGGATTTTTAATCGGTTTGATTGGTCCTGGTGTTGATTATGAAAGCATTAACTACAACTGGTTCACAAGTAGGTATGAAAGTTTCTTGTATGTGGATCGTGTGGTCGTAGACGGGTCATCTTGGGGTCAGGGAAACGGGCGACGTTTTTACGAAGCGCTTGCTGATTCAGGATCTAATCAGCCTGTGATGTGTGCAGAAGTAAATGTGAAACCTCGAAACGAACGGTCTTTAATATTTCATGAAAAATTCGGATTTACACCTGTAGGAGAACAAGACACTGAAGGTGGTTCTAAGAGGGTTCAATTAATGGAGTACAAGATTTAAGCTGGCTCGTCTCTTACCAAGGTCATTCCTAAAGGTTGTTTACCCGGAGAACTGCAATGCCAGCAGGGTTCCAGAGGTATTCCTCGCCAGGTGACTTCGCAGTGGTGGCAGACAAGGGTCACCCTGTCTATCCAACTATCCCCACCTTCATCACCCTCTATGGGTAATAACGCCATACGCGCAAATTAACCAATTCACGCGCGTAGGGGTGTGATCCTCGCAATTAAGGCTTAACGTCGGGGTCTAAGACAGTTAAAAATACTTAAAAAAGGAATAACAATGGATGAAAACGTCCCAAATGAAGATGGTTCGAGTGAGCGTCGAATCCAGTTTGATGCTCCTCCTCCGATGGTGATAGATCCGGACTGCAATTATGTGGCTGAGATGGTTACAACAGCTGGAACTATGAAAATTGCTCTTAATGCAAAACGTGCACCGATGACAGTTAACAATTTTGTCTTTCTGGCAAGGTGGCATTATTACGATGGAATAATTTTCCATCGTGTAATTAGAGATTTTGTGATTCAAGGTGGAGATCCACAAGGTACAGGAATGGGTGGACCCGGTTATCGGTTTGAAGATGAATTACCTAACAGTGGTGAATACCAGATTGGTTCTTTAGCTATGGCGAATGCAGGTCCTGATACTAACGGAAGCCAGTTTTTCGTTATAACAGGACCTTCGGGGGTTCAACTCCCACCGAGCTATTCACTTTTCGGTCAGGTAATAGACGGGTTGGAAGTTGCTGAAGCAATTCAATCTTCCCCGACAGGCGCACAGGACAGGCCTGTGGAGGATGTAGTTATTGAGTCTGTAACCATTTCAGAGGTTGAAGGCTAAAAACTTTAATTCAGTTTGACGGTTCTTTCATTTTGGTTGCAAGGAATACTGCAAGTAGTGCAGTTATTCCTGCAGCCAAGTGAATTGCCATAAAACGTGAACCGCTAGTGCTTGTGCCTAGCACTGCTGTTGCAAGAGTGATTCCGACAGTTCCTCCAACCATTTGAAGCATGTTCAAAGAGCCTCCGGCAACACCAAGATCCTGATCTCCTGCAGCGGAAGTTGCAGCATTCGCGATTGTGGCTCGAATGTATCCACTGCCAGCACCAGCTAATCCTGCTCCGAGGATGAACACGATCAACCATTTTTGTTGAGCTCCTATGCCAGCTATTACCATTGCTACAGCGAAAACAAGGCTTCCAGTTATTGAAACACGTCTAGCTCCTTTGTCTAAGTCGTGAGTACCGCCAAGTTTCGCGGCGATAGCAAAAGAGAGTGGTCGGGGAAGCATAAGAAGACCAATAACAGTTGGTCTGAAACCCCAACGGCGTTCTAAAAGGAAAGGGGCGATAATCATCGCGCCCATATACGCGGCTTGGAGTACGGCTTGAACGGCTATTGGGATGGTGAAGTTCGGTTTAGCCATTAATTCTGGAGGCAGTAAGGGCATTTTTGTTCGATTTTCGACAGTTCGAAAAGCTATGAGTGCCAATGGTGAAATCACAACTGCAGAAATCACAATCGGGTGGGTCCAACCCCAGACAATGCCTCTGTTCACGGCAATTAAAAGGCTCCCTACCCCTATGCCAAGGGTAAGGGCGCCTGGGATGTCAAAACTAACATCAGACTGTTTCTCAGTTTCAGGAAGAGTTCTAGCTCCAAATCCGAACGCTGCCATCACGAGTAGTCCTTGAATAATAAAAAGTGTTCGCCAGCCCAACCATTCGATCAAAGGCCCTCCTGTTACAACTCCAATAGCTGGAGATACTGCTACTACAGCCATCCAAAGTCCTAACGCTTTTGAACGTTCTTTCCGTCCGTAAACCGAAAGGATGATGGCCATAGCTGAAGGGCCTGCAGCAGCGGTCGCTGCTTGAGCTAAAGTTCGCATGAAAATTAGAGAACCGACATTCCATGACAGAGCAGTTAATAGAGCCAAAATTCCGCCTATTGCGAAACTTCCAAGGTAGGTGCGTCTATGCCCATGCAAATCTCCCATTTTTCCAGCAATCGGGGTGATAACAGCAAAAGCCAGCAAAGGCGCTGCTAGAACCCAGGTCACCGAGTCGTCGGACGTGCCTAGATCTCTTGCTATCCGAGGTAAAGAAGCTGAAAGAACAGTTACTGGATAGCTGCTTGTAGCGGTTCCAAAAAGTGCTGCGATTAGAACGATTTTTGGATAGTCAGGACGGTTAGAGAGTTTTTTTCGTTTAGACGCCCAAAGTCCAGACGGCAGGTGAGAACTTTCTTCTTCGTTCATAGGTTCTATTCATTCCAACTAGAGAGAATTCCTGGTACTTCACTGATGCTTTGAGCAGTTGGAAAATCAACTTTTTCCAATTCTTTTGGATCAGGGATTTCAAGTTCCCATGTTGTGTGATGGGGGACATGAATGGCTTTTGCTCCGATGGTTAAAACTGGAAGGATGTCAGAACTGACTGAGTTTCCTATCATCACGAACATTTCAGGGTTAATTCCGTAACGATTTAAGAGCATCTCATATATAGCGGCATCTTTTTCTCCTACGACTTCGATGTTCGAAAAGAAATCAGTGAGTCCGCTATTTTCGACTTTTGTCCTTTGATGAAGCACGTCTCCTTTTGTGATTAGAAGTAGATGGTGGTTGTTAGATAGTTCGCTAAGTGTTTCTTCAACATTTGGAAGCAAGTCAATTGGGGCGTCTATAAGTTCGTCTCCCCATGAGATGATCTGAGCGATTTGTTTTGTTCCTATTTCGTCGTTTGAAATTTGAATTGCTGTGAGAATCATCGACCTGACAAAGCTTGTAACACCGTAACCGTATTGAGGGATGGAAGCTTTTTCATTTTCTAACAGGGTGGCATTAGTTTCTTTCGGGTCGCTCCAGGAGGACATCAGTTCAAAGAAGCGGTCTTGAATTTTGTAGAACCATGCCTCATTTTCCCAAAGAGTGTCATCCGCGTCGATTCCCAAAACAAAGGAGTTGGAAAATTTGGGAGGGTTTTCCTGATTTAACATAAATTTTAGCCTAGAACTTTAGAAGTATTTAGAGTGTCCCCGACAGGAGTCTCCCGCGGTACTAACTTTGAGTCTATGCGGTACCTATGTATGCGTTCAGCTTGTTCAGGAAAAGCTGTTTATCTGGTTGAAATGAATGTGAAGGGAACGTCTTTTATTATTCGTGACCTTGACGAGGTGGAAGGTCCAGGTCAGGTTGTGCTTTGTGAAGTTCATGTTGGACGTCTGAAAGCTCCAAAAGGGTGGCAGCTGATTGATGAACGCAATAGAGGGAATTTGGTTCAGTTCCCTGAAGATCGAGAAAACCGTCCGAAACGTCGCAAAAGAGGGGTTCTTTCAGGGTTTAAACGGGAAAGCTCTGATGAGGTTGTGAGACCTATTGGAGAAGCGCGGCATCCTTTGGAAACAGAAGACTCGAGTCAGACTCCTTCACCTGAAAAAACACCTTTGTTGGCTCGTGCTTTCACAGGTTTGAGCAAGCATCCGTCGTTACCTCAAAGCGAGTCTGGTGAAGGAAATCATGAAACAGACCAGCAAGGTATTTTCGATGAAGAAGACTGGGACCAAAGACACGCTTCGGAGGTTGATGAAGAGCGTCGAGATGGTGATCAAATGGATTTTGATTCCATTGATTTGGAACCGATTGCTTAGTTTTTAACGCCATAAACCCTTAACCCATTGGTAGGTTGAAGCCGGTTATTTATTTTCTGCGAGACTTATGGAGGAACAGTGGCCGAAATTACTGAAGCTGAAATCAAGGATTTAGCAAAAAAACTTGTTGAAGAAGTCCCGCCAGACAAGGTGGATCAGTTCGAGTTCCGCGGCGCCCAGTTTGACCACGGATTAGCTTTTGTGCAGTTCCCGGAAGGTCTCGGCGGTCTTGGTCTTGAAAGCCGAAAATTGCAAACGGTGGTTGATGCTGAACTGCGAGGCGCTGGAGTGCCTTATCATGACCTAGCTATTAACCCTATTGGTATCGGTATGGGGGCACCAGTTGTTCTTACGTATGCTTCTGATGAACAGAAGGAAAGGTTATTGCGTCCCATGTTCACCGGTGAGGAAATCTGGTGTCAGCTTTTCAGTGAACCAGGTGCCGGATCTGACGTCGCTGGATTATCATCTCGAGCTGTTCTAGATGGAGACGAATGGATAGTTAACGGACAAAAAGTGTGGACGACACTCGCCCATGTTTCCAAATGGGGAATGCTTGTAGCTAGAACAGATCCTGATCAGCCGAAACATAAAGGTATGACATATTTTCTTCTTGATATGGAATCACCTGGGGTTGAGGTCAGACCATTGCATCAGATCACAGGGGAAGCTGAGTTCAACGAAGTTTTCTTCAATGATGTTCGTATACCTAACGACAGGGTTTTCGGAGATGTTGGTGCCGGCTGGAGCGCAGCTGTCACCACACTTATGAATGAGCGTGTAGCGCTCGGTGGTGG
>PBYV01000077.1 GCA_002729765.1 Acidimicrobiaceae bacterium | reverse complement strand
TTTGGATCAATATTATCTATAAATTGATCTATATTGTGAGAATTTATTCCCATTTCTTCTGCAATAAAAAGAACATATATTGTCCATCGAACTATGTCTGACCATTTCTGATCTCCATACTTAACAACCGGCCCCAATGGTTCTTTAGAGATAATCTCTGGAAGAATCATGTGTCTTTCTGGTGCATCGAAACTCAAGCGATTAGATGCAAGACCAGATCGATCTGTTCCATACATATCACAATCACCCCTTTTGTATACGTTCTTTGTCTTTTCGGTGGGTTTTACTGAAACGGGGATATAAGTTATTCCATGTAATTTCATGAAGTCTGCAATGTTCTTTGCCGCTGTTCCACTACCACTAAAACATATCCTCGCACCTTGCATCTGTTTTGCAGATGATACACCAAGAGTTTTTCGTACAATGAATCCCTGACCATCGTAATAGGTTGTGGGCATGAATTCAAGTTTCTTTAGTACGTTCCTTGTGTAGGTGTATGTAGTGGCCGCAGATAACATATCTATCGAACCATCTCTCAAGAATTCAAATCGTGTTTTTCCATTTACTATTTCAAATTCTATTGCATCTGAATCTCCAAATATTGCAACTGCAACTGCACGACACATATCAACATCGAAACCGACCCACATCACACCGTCTTCATTAGTATATTTTTCCTGTGAAAAGCCAGGAAACTCATCATTAGTACCACATATAACATATCCTCTTTTTATTACTCTATCGTATGTTGTACTATAAGTTGGAAAATATTCGGGTTTGAGTTTATTGTCCTCAACTTCCCACTTCTTTTGTATTGCCCGTCTTTCTTCTATAGACATCTTACTATGGTCGTGTGGTTTTATTTCTGCACCGTCTGCTACAGAACCAGACGCAAATAACCACAATGTCCATATTAGTGCAATGAAAACTTTACCTACCATTATCATTGTAACGCCCGATATACATCTAATAATTGTTCATCTGGTATCGGTGAGGTCATTGTGAAATATCTCTGATGTCCGACCGCCATAAATGCTTTTATGTCAGAAAAACTAGGATACTTCATAAGTAAATTATGAAGAAGATAATCAGGGCTCAAGTGGCATGAAGCACATTGATGATCCTTCGCAAACACTCTTGTTGACTTCTTAAATCTTTCAGATTGTACCAATACAGAGTTTAAGTCTTTTTCCATCCATGTGACTTTTTCATCAATCTCTGGGATAATAAAAAACATCATATATACCAATAATCCAATAATTATGTAAATCCATAATTTGCTTGTGGCTACTATATCCTTAGTCTCAATTTCTATTTCTTTTACAGGTTCCATCACTTTTAATTCTTGTTCACCCGCTTCATATTTTTTGTTTTGATCTGCCATTATCTTCCTCACTTCTTTCCTGCGTCGTTTAATTTCTTAGTGATTTGTTGCTGAAACCACTTGAGAACAATCGGTATACTTACATTAGAAGTAAGCCCAAACAAATATCCTATGGGATATCTATAACTTTCATACGCTGCTATTTGTGGAACGTTTTGGAATACAATAGATATTAGCAGATATCCGGTTGCCGACATACCCATATTAATGAATAGGTCTAAAACTATCAATCCCCAATGTCCGGCATACTTATCCTTATTGTCTTGCCTGTAATTAAATAGAAAAATCCAAAATGATGAAAATAGGACTAGTCCTATCATAATGAATTCATCGATTGTGAATAATTGTTCCAAATCTGCCTTTCTTAACTGTTATTTCATTTCGACTTTATCAGTCGTAATATCTCGAAAAGTATTTTTAGTGCCTGTTGTTAGCGATTTGCTCTTCCAGCTTTTCTAACAGTTTTATTCGTGGTATTTCGGATTCTTCTATCCTGGCATTCTTACTTTTTCGTTTCCTTATTTTGTTTTAAAAGTTTCTGAAGATCTGCCGTGCTACCCACAAATAACGCATTTGTTACATTTGTCGGTGACTTTATCAAATCCTCCTTCACTGTTTGCATCGTTTTATGTAAACCAATAAGTTCTTTATTTGCATTAGTTAACTTATCGATCAATTGACCCACTACTTCATATGCTCTAGGATGTTCTGTTTCCCTAGCAATCTCAAGTAGGCCTTCCATGGCGTCGGAACCTCTCTCTATTATATTATACAGATTTTCTCTTGTGTACTGAAAATCAGTATCTGAATCTTCGTCATCTGTTTTTTTAGGTGTAACTCTTTCTACTGGTACTTTTTCTACCACTGGAGCTATTTCAAAAACTTCATTCAATTTATCATCTACGTCTTTAGGTGATAGTGGTTTATCAATCGGATCATAATCTTGCATCGCTTACCTCTCATAAATTTTTATTTCCTAGTGCCTGAACATCTAAACTCGGCGCACGAGTATCTAAACCTGTTACTGGGTCATAATCTATTCCCTCAGCGAAAAAGTCTCGTGTTTCTGTTATATCATATTCATCTGACATAGGCACATTACCAACTGTTCCTGTTATACGTGATACTATTCCATCTCTTAAGTTTCTATCAGCTGATCCTTCTGCAACAAATTTGGAAGAATCTTCTTCATTTACCATATATGATCTTATACCGAAAGCATTATCTGATTCAGATACAATATATTCTGGATCTTCCGAAACTTGTGCAACATTCGGTACTATATGAAAATTTATAATAGATGTTCGAATGAGTTTAGTTGCTTCATTATCACTACCATCACCAAAACCTTTACCTTTAATATTCGGATACAAGTATCCTCTAATTGTAAAATCCATCGTCCATATTAGAGCTCTTCGAGATTGAAAATCACCCTCATACGAATCCTCAAGATTAACACCTCCCAAAATAATAGGTAAATCTATTTTTATACCCATCGTTGGAAGAGCATTAATAGTTACGGTGAAGTCCGGTTGAAAAAATGGTAAAATTTGTTCTATAATCTGTGTACCGTCGTCTGCATTTTTTACATAGATATTTAGAGCAAATGCAAAATCATACGGAACTGGACTTCTAACTCTACCAGTTTCCCCTTTATATTGAGCTGTCCTGTTATGGAGGGGATGCAACATTCTCTCGGGACTATAAGACATTGAAGTCATATCGAAGCCCATCCTCGGCAATTGCATCCCCACTTTTTTATCTAAATTTTCGTCGCCAGAAATTCTAGCTAAGAATTTCTGTTTAGGGCCGTAAGCTAAGGGGATTTTAATCGTTTCTATTACATCATCAGAACTGTTTCTCCTCTTAACATAGATATCATTAAACAGTGTTCCGAATACAGCTACATATTTTCTTACTAAGCCGTGATACCAGTATTGTCCTAACATTAAAATGATCCTTCACTAAATGGATTTCCTTCGGTAAAATCAATGATGCCATCCGCTGTTGTCTGTATTGTTTTATTATTAGCAGTACTATTATCACCTGCAAACTCTGTTGCAGTTGAACTTAAATTTGCTGTTGTACCTGAAGTGCCGCCTGTAATTTGTTCCGTAGCACTAAACGTTCCAACAATATTTGTTAATCTTATAATGCTCTCTGAGCCTGATGTCGATAATTGTAATACCGTTGCTGTTGCTCTAGAGTTAGTACCAGTAACTATTTCATCAGTTGTAAAAACACCCGAATTAGCAGAATATACATATTCTACAGAATAAGCGTTATCAATTTCTACTTGATCTATAGCTTTTATACCTGTATCAATATCTTCATCACTATACTCAAACAATTCACAAGATAAATCATAAACAGGAAGTTTTCCCATTTGATAGAAGACAGCCTGGTGCTCAACAAATTGAATTTCAAATAACTTACTTGTTAGAGGCATCCAAATTAAATCCCCTTCTAAAGGTCTATCAGATATTCCTTGTCCATCCCAGGTACGTCTCGCAACAGTAAATGTTATTTGTTCTCTAATTTCTAATCCAAATCTACCAACAAATGCGCCTTCACCTTCAAATCCATCAGTATTCTTAATATACATTTCTATAGGATATGCTGAATCAAAGGACGAAGTTGGATCTTCACCAAATATATTATCTACATTATTTTTTGTTCTAGGTAGATAAGATGTTTCATGCCCAAAAATTTGAATAGACTCCACCATTAAATCCTGAAGAAGATTTTGTTCATTAATATGATCAAATTTTTGAAAATAATTACTAGTCGGCATCGTCAGCCTTTTTGTCTGTTATTCTAACTCTTAGAATTGGTTTACCATTAATAGTAATATCACCTTTTTCATTTTCTCCAATATCTTTTACTACAATTCTCTTATTTTTAAATTTTCCACCGAGAACTACATCTCCCACTTCTATGGGCAACTTAATCGCTTCATCTATAAATTCTTGGAATGATTTCATATTATCCTGTCATAAAATCATCAGGCAACTGAAACTTCGTAAAGATTTCATCATCTAACATTTGCAATTCCGTTACCGCATCATCAAAGATTTGTCTACCATTTAAAGTAGTTCCACCAGGTAATTGTATACCTTCAAATTTTAATAAATTGGATCCCCATTGTCTTTTAAATAAAGATGTTATATATTTTTTTAACCACAAATCATTGTAAGCGTCGGTATATATTTCGGGATCAAGTCTCCTGTAAGTTTCAAATAACAAATATTTACCGACGGTTAATTCTTTATCCCAATCGATATCCAGATACAATTTATCTGTGTGTCTATTAAATCTAAATGAAGGAGATTGATTAAAAAGGTTTTCTATTAAATCTAAATGTTGCATTGCTAAGGTATATCCGCCCAACTTCTGCTTACTTAAATCAAATATATCATTCAATCTTAATTGATATCTTACATCAAACATATTGATATTCCCAGTTGATGAATCTATGGGAAATGCTTTGATGACACTAATCGTTTCATCACCCACAGTAAGATATTCATTGTCGATATCATCCTGTGTAATTATGTGCTTTAAATATAACTTTTCAGAACCATCATAATGATAATCATTGTAGACTTGAATAGCTTCGTCAATTCTATCTTCCAATTGATCATCATCTACATTGATTTCTATGACTGGGGAGCCTAATTGTCTAAGGCAATATTCTTTAAGTTGTATCCGAGTTTGAGGTTTTGCCATGATAAGATTCCTACAAATTGATTATTATTATCTAATGTATTTATCTCCATGCGGGTCCTGACACCCAAGCGATTAAAGAATAGCGTATACCTTTAGTAACTGGAGTAACTTGATGTTGAATAAAACTGGGAAATACTACCGCATCACCGGGTTCGAACCGCATTGTTCGCAGTTCTTTTTGATAATTTAATTGTAATTGTAAGTCTCCTCCTTCAAATTTACCTGTATTCAATGGAGAAGTTATAGATATTTTTCTTACATTTTGATGTCTTTTATGAACAACACCGAAATCATCGTCAGAATGCCATTGATAATAACCTCCTGCTGGATATCTTGTATATTGAACATTGATAGTGGAGTAGTCTAAATCAAATCGATATTTTTTATTTTCTTCTATAAAAATTTCTTTAAATTTATAGATTATTGTTTTTTGTAAATCTGATAAATCTAGTTTCCAAATATCCCATAAAAAAACTTCGGAGGATCTAGCCTTTGAATCATTATTATATGTTAAAGCAGTGGTTGATTTATTATCAAATTCCTCGATAATAATTCCTGCGTTTTCTCTAAACCATCTAGAAGGAATTCTAACATATGTTGGTGGCTTAGTAATTGGATAATTAGTTTTTTTTGCTTCGGTCATTTATCTAGGATTTCTGGTTCCAGCAGGCCCGGCATGAACATTCGATAGAATTTCTGGACTTAATTTCATTGTTTCAATTTCTTCTTTCGTCCCTTTCCACCATTCAGATTCATCACTTTTATCGTCAGATATAAAACAACCTTCACTCCAAGAATGTAAATTAAAATCTTCTTCTAAAAGCATATCAGACATTACATTACTATGAATTACAAATGCTATAGTGCACCGAAGATCTTCTGTGCCAGCACAGTGCCAAGTATAACCAGTACGAGATATTTCTTTATGTCCAAACCAATCAAACGACTTTACATTCCAACCAATGTGATCCGGAATATCATATTTTATCATTTCACCTTCTGGGGTAGATCGTTTGTATCTAAGCACACCATTACCTGTTTTTGACCAAGTAAATAATAAATTTCTACCCGGAACATCTGCATTAGTATGCCACCCAACATAACCACCTGGCGGATATATTGCACTGAGAGCCTGTTTTCTTGCTCCTATTCTTTTTCCTAAATTAGCACATAATTCACCAATCTTTTTATGTCTTTCTCTCGTTCTTAAATCTAAAATTAAATCCCATATCTTTTGATGCCAAGGTGGTCCTGGTCTAATAGATTTTCTATATTCATTTAAATAATCATCACAAATAGCCTCTTTCCAAGTGGGGGAGTTTTCTCTTCGGTCTTTTAATCGTATTAATTCTTCATCCAAATCATATAGATATTTCCCTAACCGTTCAAGAGTGTCTAATATCTCTTCTTCATTACAATATTTCGAAATATGTTCTGTATGTTTCATTTTCTACCATTTTGATATTGTCTTTTAAATAATAAGCAAGAATAATCGTGAAATATAATCTCATCTCTATTTACACCCTCTCTTTCTGGGTCATATCCAATAATCCAATTCCATTTTGCATCTTCACCAGCATTCCAATCATCTGTTTCGGGAGTACAAGGTGGATCTCCTCCGTATATCCAATGCCATTTTATATCGGGTCTATACCAAGGATCATCTTTTCTAATAACGCCCATCATTAAATGTAATGGGAATTGATCCCAACCTCTAGTTTCCCAGTAAGGATATTTGCCGTCCCAGCGTGGATCCCAATCATTTCGTCTTTTCCATAACCAATTCTCCCACCACTGTTCCATAAAGGAAATCATTCTATCAGATTTTCTATACAAACACATTCCACCGTGCGGGACTTTTAGTTGTAACTTATCCCACCACGTGGCGGCGGCAGCATATGTTCTAATTTTAGTCCACGCCATATCATAACCGGGTTTTATTCCTTTAAAAACTTCTGGGGCTCTAGGATTAACACATACCATATCTGAATCGAGATAACATGTAAGATCAAAGGGGCTGTGTTGTAAGGCTAGTAATTTGGCTCTATTAGAAGGTGGCATACCTCCATGGACTTCATCGAATATATGATTACCCGGATCAGAAACCCATTTATCTTCGGTATATACAATTACCGGATGGTCTGGCGCAAATTCTTTTAAACTGTCTGCTAATTGTTGGGCTGCGGTAAGATATGGTTTAAAATTAGTCGCACATAATAAAAATCCTTCGTCACTCCGCATCCCCAATTTCCTTATTAGCTACAATATTAATAGTTGATGCATCAATCATGATTGCTTCATCACCGTCGTGTTGGACTGCCGCATCTTCGGTTTCCTCCGGCTCACTTTCATCTAAAAGACCTTCGGGTCTTAAAGTTACTTTAATTATAGAAAGTGTTATAAGAGATGCAACTAAGGCAGAAATTTCTGTTAGTGATTTAGATTTTCTAATTCTTGACCTCAATTCTCTATTTTCACTATCTCTAACTTCCGGAATCTCAAAGGCTTCTAATTTAGCACGAAATAAGGTTTCTAAATCATCCGCCGCTTTTCTTCTTTCAACTTTTTGTTTTTCTTCAACTTGATTGCTTCGCGCTGCTCTACCCTTATTTTGACTCTCACGCTGGATTCTAGCAGTTTCGGAAAATTGATCAACCTGCTCCGGGGTAAATTTATAAAAAAAATCTTTCCATTCTTGAGAATCTTCTAAAGCTTGTCCGGAATATCTAGATTTATCTTCTCGTTCATAAAGGATAGAAATTTCTTTTTTTTCTGGTGTTCTCCATAATGCTTCAATCATTGTATCATGAGTCCACTCTTTAGTTTCAGCTACTTCTTGTTCGGCCATTTTTTCCTTTCATAATATTAATATTATATGTATTTATGCTACTCTTTTCCAAAGAGAATATGTATCTGTTTCTAAAGTGGCAAATACCGTTGTTCCGGTATATTGGTTACTATAGATGCCAGTATATTGGCCACTATAAACTGCACCAAATCCTTGTGAATAAATGCCTTCAAAGCCTTGTGAATAAATGCCTTCAAAGCCTGCTGAATAAATTCCGGCAAATCCTTGTGAATATGTTCCAGAATATGTTCCAGAATATGTTCCAGAATAAGTTCCGGAATATGTAGGACCTTCTGAAGAGGCTTGAGGGTTAGGTGATTCGCCGCCAGAACCATAAGTTAGAGTATATCCACCGCCATATCCACCAGCATAACCACCAGCATAACCAGCAGTAAATCCTTGTGAATAAATGCCTTCAAAGCCTGTTGAATAAATTCCAGTGAATCCGCTACTAAAAATTCCGGCAAATCCTTGTGAATAAATGCCTTCATATCCTGTAGAATATATACCTTCATATCCTTGAGAATATATTACATCTGCAACTGTTGTAACTTTATCATATACATTACCACAAAATGACCATGTACCAGTTCCAGGAGCTGTATTACCTGTTTTTAACTCATATTCACCGGCATTTGATGTCAATAAATGTTTAATCCAATGCAAATGTATACCGGCATCATCTGCAGTATCTTGTAAAGTTGCAGAATGCCCATAGGCTTGAACAGTATTTGATTCTTTAGTTTGGTTATTACCTTGATTATAAATTGGTAAGTATATTACCTCATCTGTTGCTGCACGTGGATAATTTCCTACGGCAATATAGTCAGCATTAGCACCAGTCCAATGTGTAACAGAATTTGCGGCTCTTGCTTCTGTATTAGCATTTGATAAAGATCTTGAAGTTGACCATCCTCGTTCAATACCAGATTCTTTTCTATAAAGATGATATGCAACGTTTGCTGAACCTGACGATGTTATTACTGTATCTGTATACCATGTTTCATCATGCCAAGAACTAGTATCTGAATCTCCCGCGGCAGTTCCAATATGATAAGAACCAACAGTATTTGCGGCTGAAGTAAAATATGCATTACACCTAGCAATAACAGCACCGGCAGCCATTTCTGCGTCTGATATTTCGTATACCTTACCGCCGTGAGACCCACCTGTATTAGCACCCAAAAATTCTACAACACTATTTAAATCATCAACATGTGTTGCATCCGCTGCGCCATTAAAGGGTTTTGTTCCAACACATTGTTCTAATGAATAATTAGTTATAGTTACATTATTTGCTACTGGATGATCACCTACAACATCTGGGCTTCTATATCTTTCACCAACAGTTCCACATAAATCATAACCAGATGTATTAGAAGTACCAGCTAAAGGTCTTATATGACTTTTCCAATCATCATGTGTTGCAGTTCCTTTTGTATAGGATCCCCATCTATTAAAAACTTCTGGAACTATTGAATCATCAATTTGGTCGTTAGTCATTTGTCTAACACCCCAACCCATTACTTTTTCAAATGTAATACCCACGCTGGTTTGGCCTGTATAACTTGCTCCGGATGAATTTAAATATTTGTAAAATTCTGCAGCACCATCTTCTAAAGTTAATTCTGTACTGGCTCCCGTACTTGAAACAGATTGAACTTTAATCCATTGACCAACACCTAACATTCCATATTGTTGATGTCTAATAATAAGATAATCGCCGGCAGCAAATACATCATCATATACTCCAGCTCCCGGTGTAGATGTAATAGTTGTAATTTTACCAATATTAGCAGAAGCACCGGAACCGGTTTCAGTTACCGACCCTATATATAATTTTCCACTTTCTGTTGCGGCTAATTCTGTGTTACTACCCAGTGGATAGATTCTCATTACTCTTCCGTCAGTAGCCATTACGCAATCCTCTTCCAGAATGTATAACTATCAGTACCTAATGAAGCCAAAACAGTTCTTCCTGTATATTGGTTACTGTAAAAACCAGAATATTGCCCTGAATAAATTCCTACATACATTTGTGAATAATATCCTTCAAAACCGGATGAATAAGTACCTTCAAAACCTTGAGAATAGATTCCTTGAAACCCCATACTATATATACCTTCAAATTGATTAGAATAAAAACCAGCATATTGATTTGAATACTGGCCAGAAAATGTTCCTGAATAAATGCCAGAATAGATGCCAGAATACGTGGAGCTGTACGTACCACCTGAAGACGTAGCTTGAGGATTAGGGGTTTCACTTCCAGACCCATATGTTGTTGTAAATCCTTGAGTGTAACCGCCTATATATCCGCCTTGATATCCTCCTCCATATCCCCCGGAAAATCCTTGAGAATAAAATCCTTCATATCCTTTTGAAAAAAGTCCTAAAAACTGTCCGGAATAAATCCCCGTAAAACCACTCGAATAGTTGCCAAGGAATTGTCCTGAATACAATCCCTCATATTGTCCTGAATATATTCCTTCATACATTTGAGAATATATTCCTTCATATCCTTGAGAATAAATTATATCTCCGGTATCTGTTAGATAATCATAATATGCACCTACTTGTGTCCACGTGCCGGTTCCGGGAGCAGAAGCACCTGTTACCATTTGATAGTGGCCAATAGATTCTACATTAAAAAGATAATTTCTCCATTCTGCGGCTAATGTTTTAATATCTGCATCTGACATTTCCTGGACACCATCACCTTCTGATCTATTATAAATTGGCCTGGATCCTGAAGTTGTAGTAGGAGCAGTTTTTCTCCATAATCTATAAACGGTTTCATTATCATCACCTACTTTTCTATACGTTTCTGTTAGTGAATCCCCACAATAAACCCATGTATCTGCATCTGGCGCTGCAGTCCCAAAATAATACCCTCCAACTGGATAAGTATTAGTTTTCCAATTGTTAGCAACTCTGGCTAAAATAGTAGTTTGTAATTCGGCGGTAGTCATCGTTTGTAGTTTACAGCCCGAAGAAATAAATTTCGTAGGGTAGACTACGCTAGATACATTTGCCGTTAAGGTTTGTTCTTGTTGAATAGACCATTCAGTGGTAGTAAAGTTTCCGTCGGAAATAGGATGAGCGCCTACATCATCGTTACGGAACCTGTTATCAAAATCACCAGCATTGCCGAAATTGTTAGCGTATGCAGTACAATTCCCTCTTTTATTATATGTTTGAT
Source organism: Acidimicrobiaceae bacterium (assembly GCA_002729765.1). Taxonomy (GTDB): domain Bacteria; phylum Actinomycetota; class Acidimicrobiia; order Acidimicrobiales; family MedAcidi-G1; genus MedAcidi-G1. Next base: position 15,747 of record PBYV01000077.1, on the reverse strand, counting down.
CACTGGCGAACTCTTGTAGAACAAGAGGAACTATCATAGTGTCTATTTCTGTATCGGTCATCACTTGGAGATTCGATCCAGAATTTATTACTTTTAAGGGTGATGCCATTTGTTTTCATCGTTTTTTAATTAGGGTCCGAGTCGAGTTCCGGATGAATCATATATACCAAAAGCAACCCAGTTACTTGTGCCAGCGGCATCCGTACTCTTTAAAATGTAATTTGTTGCAGCCGTTGTTCCTGCAGTAGTTTTAAATGCACCGGCATGCGTAAATACACCGTCATGAGCTATATCTGCATCAATATCTAAATCGCCATCAAAATCTGATGTACCAGTCACTTGGAAGGCACCGTTGACTTTTCCACCATCCGATATTAACCATGCGGTAAGGGAGCTTTCATATGTAAATGAATGTTTAGTTGTAGCAGGTATAATTAATCCGCCACCACTTGCTGTCGCATCTGTATGGCATTTAGCCCAATCAAACGTTCCAGAACCTGAATAACCTGTTAATGTAAATGTTGTTGTTGTCGGAACTGTAGCAACTACATAAATTCCTTCATCTGTTAATCCAGAAGTGCCGGCACTCGCAATAAAAACTTTATCCGCAACAGACAATCCATGGGCTTCAGTTGCGTTGTTTCTTTGCGAAGTAATAGTACCAGAAGAGGCATCACTTTCACTATAAACGTTTCCCGCTAAACCAATTACAAAAGTTTTATCTTCAGTAACTGAAACTGTTGTATCATTATAAGTTCTAGTACCTTGAACAACTAAATTACCAGTAATAATAACGGTATTAGAATCTATAGTAGTATCAGGCGTATGTATATGAAACCAACTAGAAGGTGAAACATTACACCAGTCGGCTGAATCATAAACATATGTATTTCCTCTTAAATTAACTCTATTTCCAAAATTTGTTGTTCCGCCAACGTTAACCGTTCCGCTAACTTGAAGTTGAGCGTCACCCAGAGTCGAACCCATTCCGATTGCAAGGTTACCTGATGTACCTAGATTCATTCGTTCGGTTGATTGTGTTGAAGAGTTTCCTGTGAAAAATCTGATTATGTCTTCATCACTAGCGTTGTCCGTAGTAATTGTTGTATCACCATCTTGGTCTTCAGGATTTCCTCCAAATGGATAAAATAATGTTCCTGTATTGCCTTCGAATCTACTTAAAGTTGAGTTCCATCTAATCGCACCAGTCCCACCATGACGCTGAGCGCTAGTTCCGTTCGGAATCAATAATGAAGCGGTTGAGTTTGATCCTGCGATACCACTTACGTGAACTGTTCCCCATCTCCAAGTACTGTTACCAAAATTTCTGGCGTCATCGGTATAAGGTAATAGGTCAGCATCTACACGACTGGTTATTGTAACCGTGTCTGTTGCCGCATCACCGATATCTACATTTCCTTTAAGACTTGTGTCTGTATCTACAGTTAAATTTGTGTTAATAAGAACACTACCACCAATCGTAGCAGATGCCAAAATTCCAATACCGCCATTTGAAGTAATCGCACCTGTGGTGGTTGACGTTGAATTAGTGGTATTAGAAACGTGTAGTGAATCCTTGCCGCCCGCTGTTTGGGTGTACATCAGCAATTGATTCGTACGCGTTCTCCATAAATCAAACGTATCTGATAAAGCTACGTTAGCTGCCATTGTTATCCTTTTCTATAACTCTATTTAATAATTCTTCAATTTTATCTACAGTAGATCGTAACTGCATTATCTGTTCGTGATTTTCAGCTGCAGCTGCTCGCGCAGCATCTACTTCTTCTTGATGTTTCTTAGCCGCCATGCGTTCTAATCTATGTCTATTTAGTGCTTCTCTATCTGTGCTTAATAGAGCTTTAGAATGCATGTCTCTAACAAACCTTGGGTCTTCCGTTTGTATTTTATTCATCTAATGCTATAGCTCGTAAATCCTTCACCTTTGGTACATCTAATGTACTAGTTGAAAGCAAACATAATTTAATTGCGAAAGTTTTAAATTTCTTATAATTCGTTCCATTATCATCTGTGTAATCAATAGAATCACCAGGTGATTTATATATGAATTCTTTATAATCATCTTCATTTAATGAATTAACAGAAGTCGCAGTTTCTTGTGTTAATTGTATATAATCTCTATCATCAAATGATTGTGTATCATCGGGGCTTAATACCTTTGCGAATGCATGTATTGTCGCAGTCTCCGGTTTATATGCATTTACAATAACTTTTAAATCTTCTGCTTCAAAACCATCTTCGAGATTAACTTTTCTTGTAATATATTTAGCATTGATTGGACCACCGGCGTTATCTAATTCACTACTTATAACAATATTAGCATAATTATCTCCAGTGAATCCGGAATCAGTTACGGCTATTGTCGGCCTTCCTGTATAACCAGAGCCGCCTTCTGTTACTGTAGCATCCGAAATTCCGCCGTCTGTTACTGTTAAAGATATTATTGCTCCTGAACCACCTCCTCCAGAAACTGTTGCGACTGCTGAAGAAGTATAACCTGCGCCTGCGTTAATAATATATATATTTGAATTAGCAAGTGCCGCATTATCTACATCATTTTCAGTAGTTATCAAATTGAATCTTGAAACATCAATCATTGGTGCAACATATTTAGATGTAGAACGAATTGTAACATGAGTACTAAATGAATTTGCTGTATTAGCTTTCATCATCATTCGCTCAGTAGGATAAACGTTTTTATCTCTTTCACCTCCAATATAATCAGTTGTAATATAACTTCCGGCTGTATTTGAAGTTTTATAAGCAAATGTAACTGTTGAACTATCAAATTGTTGTATTGAAGTATTCAACTTATATGCGTCCGCAAATACATTAGATGAAGCTTGTGATTCACTTGAGGTATTCGACATTAGAATAATATTGCCCGCGTTTATTGTTGTAAATTCACACCTATTAATTCTAAACATTAAAGCTTCGCCAGGAGAAATATTTACATTACCGGCATTAGTTGGCAAATATAATTTTTCTACATTCGGTTGTTTAGGTATTCTAAAATTGGGGCTGATAGCATCTTCACTTAAAGGATTTAAACCTTGTATTCCAGTCCATAGTTGATATTCGGAACTATTAGAAATAAGTACCAATGCATATTCGTCACCGTTTAAATATACTGGTGCGGGAAATTCAAATGTGGTAAAATGAGATGTATTCGATGCATCAGGTATTGTCGCAATTGCATTAATTGATTCTGGTTTTAAAGATACTTCAGCAAATGGTAAAATTGTTCCACAACTTGGTAGTCCGTTAATCAGTGGTCTAATTTGAACCGTAACAGGTAATTGAGGTGTAGAACTATTGGCAGTTGCTATTTGTCTAAAAAATAAATCAACTGATTTAACATAAACACCTTCAGTATAATTACTCTTATTAACAATGAACGTCTGAGCTAGTGGATCCATCCAACCTTGAGATGATTCGACCCTGCTTGAAGCACTTGTTATGACATTTTCATTGGTAACATCTTCTCTTCGTGAAGTAGAAGGCCTTACCGAAATCGAAGTAGCCTCTCTTCCATCCATTAATCCTCTTACATGAAAAGTGCATTCCGCGGCCATAGTAGAAGACGCAACCTCATTGTTTGCTTGATCCGTAACTCTTAATAATCTTTCACCTGTTTTATGTGCCATGGCAGGCAAACTAAGAGCTCCTGCGAAATCTCCGGCTAAGTTAGTTGACATATAAGAAGCCTGTCCTTTTGTTGGAACAGTCCTGTTAGAAACCACAGCTGAAATTCCACTGTTCGACGACAATATAGTTGTTGAACCTGGGCTGAATGATTGATCTATATTAGCATCGTCACCATTTGTATCGTGACACTTAATAGGTTTAATGTAGGCTGTTGCTGTACCACCTGAAGTGGTTTTCTCTGGCATAATTACTTGAGCAACGTTAGCACCCTCAGTAAGCGTTTCTCCCTGAATCATATGTAAAGCCGTATCAACACCATTGAGTACAACAAAAGGCATTGGATAAACATTAGCTGTAACGTTTGTGCCATCGAAAAATATATTTACATTCGTAGAAGGTTTCATCCCCTTAGCTACAAAATAAATTCTATGGTCATCCGGAGAGTATTGGGTTTCGAGTAAATGTGATCTCATCCAGAAAGTCATAGAAATATCAGCAACCTTATTACCTATGCTTCTTTTAATTGAATCAGGAATATTTTTAGAAGTAATGCCTCTTCTGGTTTGACCTTGAGAAATAAGTTTTGCTTTTCTTACACCACCGGAAGTTGCACCAGCACTGGAAACACTTAGTTCAGGTTCTGGATTAATCTGCTCACCAGTCCAAATTTTTGTCCAATCATCCCACTGTGATCCATGCCCCCCATTAATTGCTCCGAACTGCCAATTATCATTAACACCTTCTAAATTAACTAATACTTCTGGTCTTATAGTCGTATCATACCATACATCAGAATCTGGAAAACATTTTATTCCACCTGAAAATTGTGCTAGAGCATAAGGATTAATTGCTTTATAAGAACTAGCTAATGGTTGATTAACTAAGTTGGCAGTTACAAAAGGCAACGTTACTAATTCTGGTCCTGGCAAATGATATGAAATATTATTACTAGAACCTGTCGCTAAGTGAAAGCGAAAACAATCTGTTTTAAAAGGAGGTCTTAATTCGTTCTTTTCTATATCTATAGAACACATATAATCTCGATTAATTACATCACCAACCGAGTGTCCTTTAAATCCATCTACTAAAATACCATTCTTAAATCTATCTCCGGCTGGATTAAAAAGAGAATCTTTCGTTGAGCCACCTGATATTGATGATGCCGCGGCTTCTTTTTCCAACATTGACAATGCGGTGTAATACTCAAGATTTTCAATTCTTTTTTCTAATTTACCAATATCCCTCATTGTATATCGTCTGTTATCGATATACTTTGTTTTAATATCATCCGTACTGAAGGTATAAGGGGGAATAGTTAGAGTATATAATGTTATAGAATCATCATCATCTGGCGGTGTGATTGGTTCCCGTGATGGTGCTCCTTTAATAACTCTGAATACCCTATCCTTGGATAAAACTAATTTATCTTTTCGACCCAAATAATAATTTGTATTAAATTGCAATGAATATTCAGGATCAGGCGTACCGCCAGCAGAACCTAATTGTGATGCTGGAATAGCCGCGTTATTAGATGTAAAATCGTTTGTCGTATTAGATCCCTTATCATTATTTGCAGAATACCGTGCAGGTCTAAAATCTATACAATCTCTTAAACGAATTTCTTCACCCGATGTGGGACTTATAAATGTCGGTATATTTTCAAAGTTAAGACCAAGTCTTTCAGTCCCATCTAAGGTGTGATGATATCCAGTATTGGAGCTAACATCGGCATATGATGCTACCGAAAAGTACCCTGCCTGTGCATCTTGAATAGGAGGTGTAAGGGCAGGATTACTAAAATGGTCAACAATTACTAATAATTGACCTTTCGGAGCTGCTGAACCAGGTTTTAAAATAATGGATGCGTGATCATAAAAATTATCTGTTTGGCCATCATCTAAATCATAATTCCCTGTAATATCAACTGCTGTTGTTGAAGTACCATCTCTAAGGGCCGTGAGCATTACTGAATCAACCGGTGCTGAACTGTCACCGGAATCAATAACATATACCAAATTTAATACATCAGAAATCATCAAATTATCTTTTTTACCTGCTTGCTTATTAGGTAATAAAAAGTGAACTTGACCTTTTGATATATCGGAATCGGTTGATAAATTTGTAGTATTACCAATCGTTAGTGTTTTTGATCTTGGAGACGCGTTAGCTGTTCTAATGGTAGAAATAACCTCAACTTGATACGCACCATTTTTTGAATTCAAATTTAATGTGGTTTGAGATGGGCTATCAATAGTTGCAGTTCTTCCGGTAACTGCAGAAAATTCTAATATTTGTCCTTCTGTTAATTCTTCTCCTGTAACATTATCAATAGGAGGATTATTAACATCATCAATTGTTTTAACGGCTACTGAAAATAATTCTTTCGATGTCGATGCCGGTAATGAACCAGAACCTATAAAAGATCCAGTTGCTGTTGAAACAGTTGTTGAACCAGCTATTGGAACAGATACGGTTTGAAATGTTTTATATGTATAAGTTATCCCATCTGGTATAGAAGCTAAGGGCGAGAATGGTAATTGAAAAAGTAAAGAATTTTTACTTGTGCCTGCCAGGTAAGCTGTACCTTCAGGGTCATTATTGAACCTTGATAATTTATCTATATCTGCTTGTGTTGTCTTAACTACGTGTGTAGTATTCGCGGCCACTAATTGATCTTTTGCAGCGTGCTTTACAATTATAGAACCTAAATCCTGAAATTTAAAGGAAATAGAATATGTTGAATTAGACTGAACTTTTTGTGACAGTGCAGTATTACATATTGCTTTGTGTTGTGATCCGATGGCTATATATTCTGCAATGGTAACAGTATCACTAGTTGTAGTGCCGGCTAATGTAGTGTTAACTGTTAGCGTTGCTCCTTTATATACACTATTGGCATATGAAGTATCGGCTGCTCTGAAACCAACCGTTATAAGGTCATCACCTTCACCTGAAACTTCTCCATCAATAGTTTTATTTAAACGAATGTCATATATTCGTGTTGAGTAAACTGAATGAAAATGTGTAGTGTTAGAGGTTGCTAAATCTGCTTGTTCCCAATCGAATGATCTAACTCTCGCCGTACCCATCTTCGTTTGATCATACTTCGTCAAAGCATTATCATCGCTTACTACAGCCTTAACATCCGCAGAAGAACAGCAATGAAGATCTACAAGTTCATGTTGACCAATATTAAAAGTTCCTTGTACTTTATTGAGATATAAAGAATTTCCATAATCAGCCGCGATTATATAATCTGAAATATTTGCGGTGTCTCTCCCTTTCTCTACGTCAACATAACGTGTAGCTATGCTTTCATATTCATATCCTTTTACATAGGCTTTACCAGCCTCTAAACCGGCGGAAATCAACGAATTATTGCCAGTTATATGGTTCTTTAATTGAATTCCAAATGGTCTTACGGTGTATGAGCCCGATTCATCAAATGTTCGTCTGGCTAATGTTTTTTCAAGTTCTGCGTATAGTGGATATCTTGTCTCTGTTGTTTTAACACCCAATTCAACTCTGGTTAACTCTATAAATTTTTCACCAGCAAATTCTGAAATAGTGGAACTAGTAGTAGTCGTAGTTCCGTCGGCGCCTACTGTTTGTGTTACAATATCTAAAGCCGCCAGTGTCAATGTTATACTAAATCTATCAGCACCCGGCGCGGCATAGTTAGCGGTACCTTGTGCGTTATCTAAAATAGACGAATCATCATCTGTTTGAACAATTGCTTCTGTTGCGAGCAATCCAACCCTTTTAGTAGGTCGATTGCTATATTTGTCTAATGCGATGGTTTGACTTTGTACTAATACAAAAAATCCACTGATATAAAAACATCCTTCAGAAATACTTGCAATAGATGCGGTATTTTGAGATGCAGCTACGCCAGAAGCACCACTTAAACTAACAGTATTGGCTTGATAGGGAACGGCTTCTAAGGTGGTAATTGTTTCACCGTCTACGAAATCAATACCACCTATTTTTGAAAAAATTATTGTTGGCTGATCTGAGACAGTTACAGGGGTAGATTTAATAACTAAACCTTTAGCCCCTGACGTGCCGCCTTCGATAGTTTTACCATCAAAATTAGTTTCAGCAACATCTGCGTTATCAAATGCTGCTTCTAATTTTAAGGAATTAACCTGATTGTTAAGGGTAACATCTCCACCAAATACTTTACTGCCTTCTTTAAAAATATTATCACCAAACCTGGTAACTTGCTCCTGCAAAATAGTTTGCATTTGAGTAAGTTCTCTTGCTTGAACTGCAAAACCAGGTCTGAATAAAATTCTATGAAAGTTTTTATCTTTATCGTAGTCATCATAGTATGGTGCAATGTTAAAATTTGTTTTTACTCCAGACACTTATATCTCTTTCGTCAATAAAATTTTAGAAGTTAATAATTAATTTCACATCTTCAATTTGGTCACTAGCTCTTGAGATAGGTGATCTATTTTCAACATACAAAATATCTCCTGTATATGGTTTTAGATCTGGTCCTTCGATAACACTTGAGTTAGCTGTGGTTCCAGCACCCGCAATTGTTAAAGCCTCGTTTGCTTGAAAAGAACCTGGTGTACTATCCCAACCATTGGTTGTATTAGATCCTTTTGTAATTTGTGTTAATCTTAACTTACTTGTACCTGATGTCCAGTCAACAACTCTTCCTGTAGCTCCTGATTGTGCTCCGGTTACCACAGCATCTGCAGCATAAGCTGCACCAGAAAATGATTGAACAGTAATTCTGAGTGCTTGGTCACCTAAGGAAATTGTTGCTGGTACATTCAAATCCGCACCGCTGGTAGTATTAGCGGAGTTTGGATGTGAAATCAATCCAATTTTTCTAAAATCGTTTGCAACTGTGAATTCGCCTGACTCATCATTTTCAAGTCTGACGTTAACCATTACATTGTAGCCTCCCAATTCTTCCGTAGCGTCAAAACCATGTCCGCCTTTGGGTTCAATTGCGGGAACAGCAGTGGCATCATCTGTATTCCAAGAACTGTTTGCCAAAACACTAACGGTTGCGTTTGTATAACCAGAACCAGCCGCAATCGTAATAATGTCTGTTAGACCAGTTGCGTTAGTACCATTAGCTCTACAATTTGCACCAGAACCATCACCTAAAACTTGCAATCTGGGAGCAATTTGAAAATTGTCTCCTTGAGCCGGTGCGGTTGAAACAGCAGGTGCGAAAGTTATAACTTTTGTTGATTGAACATAATCTGTAATGGTTCCACCTTGTCCTTCAGCATTTCCTGAAGTAAAGAATATATCAGAACCAATATAGACATCATCTGTGGCCGCAGCTGTACTATGAATACGACAAGAAGTTGTAGTATGTGCATACGCACCTCCAAAGCCATTATCTAATGTGTTCGTTTCAAAAATTAAATACTCTAATCCACCAACAGTACCATTAGCTGTTTTCCTGTAGATATTAATCGCACCATCAACAGCCGCATTCTCAACATCTCTTTGCAGAGTATTTTCTTGAGTAGCGCTGGCCATAGTTACGTTGGCATATCTAATCTGTTGTACTGGAATATAGTTAGTTGTTACGAACTTCAGAGCTGACGCGGCGGAAATTGTATACATATATTTCCACTTATATCCATCAGATCCAGGTGTAACAAGTGCTGTTGTTTGTCCGGTAGGTTTTGCTACACTATTTCCGGAACTATTATTATTTGCCAAACACTTATAAACGTTGTAATCATCCGTTAAGACATAAAATGATTGTCCCAACATACCAGGTTGCGTATTATCATAAGCAAAATAAGGTGTGTTGTTAGCCCAATTATATCTAGGAATACAATGTGTTACATCGGTAGATACAACCTTTTTAGCTGCGATCATATCTTTCCAGTGATTATAATAAGTATTTGATACATCATCGGTAGGTGTAGGGGGTACTGTGTCGGTATCTGCCGCCGCGGCTCCTGCTACATTAGCCCAGTTTTGGACACCACCGATGAATAGATACATATTTGATTCTAAATATGTATCGCCCGCGACCGTGTTTGCGAATGTCGTCATTCCGAAATCTTCATCAAAAGACTCCCGGAATTGTCTTGCATTGAACATTCTAAATTTATTTGTTACTAAAGCCGGCATTTCGATAACTCCAATCTTTTATTTTTAATTAATTTTTTACTCTAAAACAGTATGTTGAGTAGCGGTGTCTATAATTCCTTCTGGGAAATATTTATTACCGCGATTATGAATGTTAAAACTTGAGGTTGTTAGATCACCTACGATGTATTTAGCGTCAGTTCGACTATAAATGTTTATCTTCGCATTCGGATCTTGACCTATTCCTGTATTTATGATATCTTCATATAGTAGAAAGTCACTTTCGATCATTATTTTACCAATTGCAGAAGTAGCGTCAAATGTGCCATCTTCTGTTAATATTTCATCGCCATCTTCCAATAACATTCCGTCAGACTCCTCTAGTATTATATTTATATCATCGAACAAAACAGTCTGTCCCTGTTCAATATTTTCTACTGGCGTTATATTAGTAATAACCATACTTTCGATTACCTGATCAGGTCCCATGGCCGTGCCAAGTTGTTCAAATTTTCTAAAAAATTCATCGGGATTAGGAAGTGTTCTAATCTGTGTATATGTTGGATACGGATATGCTATAGTTGTTAAATCCCATTGAGGAGAATATGTTTGATGATTTGGCAACTTACATGTTATTTTAATTAAATCGCTATCAAGTGCTTCACCTAAGACATTATCAGGATGATTACTATAAGTTCCAAATGCTTTTATTGTGGCATCTCTATAATCAACATAATACTTAGTTCCTTTTGTTAATCCATCTCCAGGAAGTGCATTATATGAACCTGATGGAAAAGTACTCATTTGAAGAGTTTTATCAAATGTCAAAACTTCGCCGTATTCGCCTGATGCAATATCTTCACTAGCTAATCCTAGCAACGAGTGCACTCCGTCTAATTGAGGTTTTGCTGTACCATCTACTTCACAAAAAACTAGCTGTATTTTTCCGTTACTCATCAAACCAACTACTTGGCCTTTACTAATATCTTCGTTTGCTCGATATTCATGTATTTTCCATTGAGGAAAGTCTAACTCTAAAGCATCTTTTGTTGAAGCCTTTCCTAATCTAACCCTATCAAGGCTATCGGCAGCGGTTAATGTGGGAGGCGTAGTAGTTATATAACTCATCATGCTAGAACTATAATCAGGATAATATACGGCGCCAGGTTTTAACTCGAAAACGCGTTCTTCTGTTGAGTTTGTATCTCTGACTTCAAGGGTTTCTCCTACAGCCGCATCTTGCTGGGCTATTCCTAACAATGAATGTACATAATTAATTCGTGGAAATAACACGTCTGAACTTTCATATACTCTTTCTACTTTACCATCTGGTCTTAGGCCTACTACCATTCCGGCATATACCTTCGCAGTCGCTACTATAAATGTTGCGGGATTTCTTAATCTTATATCCCTTGGTCTAGCAAATGAACGTCCCTCAATATTTGCTTGTGTTCCAGCATGTAGCACTGTTCCTTCCGGAGTAGTTGAAATATTTGCTATAGGCGGAGTCTTTGTCATAAAATATGAATGGGCTACTGATTTATTTACAGTTTTAATTGGGCCGGCCATATTTGCGGTACTACCATAAGCATATAATACTGGTTGAGCTACGGATGCTCCAGCCACACCATTTCCTATCCAAGTTTCATATGTATAATCTGGAATTTTAAAATCTACATAGGCTCCGCCGGTACCTGGCGTTCCAACTGCTGTCGATGGAAATTCCATAGTTGATGCCCAAGATCCATTATGCGAACCATCTGATACGCTGGCAAATTTTAAAGTATATGAATTATTAGAACTATCTTCTACATTGAAACGGTACGTAACTCCTTTGATGAGTTCTCTTGTCCAATCGTTATCATTAATGTTTACACCATCAAAAAGAAAATCAACACCTGAAACTGTTACAGCTATTATTTGTTCTGCAGGATTTGGAGCATGCGTTATTGATCTATTAATTGCTTTATCTACACCATCAGCGAATTTAGTCATTACTTCTTTCGCCACAGAAACATAAGTATTTACACCTGTTAGGTCCGGAAGATCGAGTTGTATTCGTTGCAGACCCCAACGATCAAGAGTTTCAAGGTGAGTTTCTGTTTCAAGATAAAAATTAGTTTTCCATAGATTTGCAAGTAATTCAATTTCCTCGTGTCCGTAACTCACATGAGTAGAAACTAATGGCATTGTTTCATTACCATCTGGTGAAGTATATTTTCCTAATATACCTATTTCTGGCCAATATTCAATTCCACCTTTGCGGTCTCTTGGATTCCCATCACCACCCAAAGTGCCCCAATAGGTGTCGGCTGGTCTTTGCGCTCCTGCAGTTGCTCCGGATGAATGTGTTGTATGTACTGGATCGCTTAACATTCCTGCAAAATCTGCCGTTGCCCATTGCGGTCTAGTTTCCATGATTACATTCGGATACCAAGGAACAATTTTCGTAGTAGAATTAAGTTGTGCTTGATCGTGCTCCGGGAAATGATGAGGTATTTCTTTTCTACCATCTTCTGTATTGTTCGATTTATATGGTGCATTTGGATCAAATTGTCCTGCTAATCCTCGGTTATATTGTTCATAATCCCATCCGAGACCATTTAACCAATCCACTCTTCCGGCGTGAAATGCAAAATGTTTATCATCTGTTGTTACACCAAAACCAAGAGTTCGTGGATCTAAAAATTCAACATGATAATTATGTATAATACCTACATCAAAATTAATTTGTCCGTAGATACTAGTGTGAGGACCTTGTGTGGTATTATTATAAATTGTATCTACACCTCTTTGTGTGACAGTGAGTGGCCCATATGTTGGTACGTATGAAGGTGTTCTATCAACGAATAATTCGAGTTTCTTAATAGTATCTGAAGATGCATCCACATTAACATCTATTAAGAGCAATATACCTATCTCTCCAAAAACATTCCAACCTGCCGGATGAACAAATGACCTAACCAAATCTCTAAATTCATTAATCTGGATATCTGATCTTAGAACGTATGAAAAATCTTGATAATAGTAAGAATCTTGGATTCTAATAATATCACTAACCATTCCCAGTTTATCTTTAAACTTGCCTGGATAATCTGTGATAGCTGTTCGTTTAGCTAAAAATGTCGCATTACCATCACCAGAAGGTGCTGTCACATCAGGCACTAAGCTATAATTAATACCTGCGGAAGAAACAGCAATATTTTTAATAGCTCCTGTTTTTAATGCTCCAGCTTTTAAGATAGCATTATTACCGTAGTTAGATTGTGCTTCTAAAACTGCAGTATTCGTAGATGATAGAGTTGCTTGCCTGGTACCATTAAGAGACATAACCACCTCTCCGGCAGTCCAATCCCCTTGTTCCAATACCATATAATCATCTACATCCCATGCATTATCAGTACCGGAAAATCCTTCATTTAAAAATTTTCCGCGGGTTGATATATCTGCGATTGAGATACCATCTATGTGTAAATCATATGTTGTTGCAGAAACCGTGTTTGCAAATAGATAAATCGCATGATAACGATCTGAACTTGCAACAAATTTACCTTCGAAAGTATAAACTTGATCTGCATTAGTAGTTTCTCCGTGTGTGTAGCAAACAGCTTCAGTCAATCCACCATAAACACCATTTGCTTCATAATCTATATCATTCTCTGAATGGCCATATCTTAATTCAACAAATTTAAGACTTGTACTAGTTCTAAAAGAAATTTTGGCATTATATTGATTTCCTGGAATAATGGAATTTGCATATGCTTGACCAGTTTCACTATCTAATGCTTTGAAACCAACGTATATATCCAATTGATCATCAACTGCCATCTTACCACTGTTTGACTCGGATATAGTATTAGTTGTTTCTAGTGAAAGAGTATGACTCCCTGAATCCGGAGTTAATCTTTTTGAAGACCATCCGGTTAATCCAGTAATATTACCGGCTTCAAAATCGCCATTTATAACTACATTTTCATCTTCGAGAGAAAGTGTTGTTTCTTCTGGTAGAATCTTCATCGTACTGAAAGTAGAATTTGATGAAGAGTTAACATATGGCAATATAACTTTTCCTTTTGTACCAGATGTTAAACCTATAACATTTTCTCCAGATCGGAATGTTCCGTAAATATTATTCGCGAAATTCAAATATGTTAACCGAGCGGTATTTTTTCCGGTTAAAGGATCTTCGAATCTCCACTGTTCTAATCCTAAAGTAGATTCATTTTTTGCTTCATATGTAGGACCTTTTAGATATTCAATACCGGTAGTTACTACTCGTGTTTCAGAAATAGCACCAACACCCGTGTATGTATAAGTTGTTCCACCGTAGTAATCAAAGATTGCTTTTGTACCATCACCGAATTGATTTGTATAAGTTCCATCATCTTCCAGAAGCTCAAACCAGCTAGCAGGTTGTATTTTACTAAAAGTGAACATATTAGATTTACCGGCTACAGCAGATCCATTTGCACTATAATAAAGAGAACCATATGAACCTTCAACAAAATTAGGAGATGTTGAACTTTCTAAAGCATATACAAATGAAGAGGTATTTACTGAAGGTCCTGCAATTGTTCCTTTTGCACCGGACGCGGGATCATAAACATAATAACCTGGTTGTATGTCATCTTCAAAGGCTACCGTGTGGAAAAGAATATTATCGCCGGCATCTGCTGAGCCATCCGTACTATCCAGTACAACTTGTCCGTCGCCAGTTTCTAACAATATGTTTGCACCACCGTCCGCAGTATCTTGATTTGCTACCGTTGCGATCCAAGTAAGCGTGTTACTTGAACTAAAATGTGTATTAATATTTTCTGGATATCTAACACCTGATGATTCGGAACCAATAGAGAATGAAGCGGCGTTCAAATATATAGCAGATGCTGAGTTTCCTCCATCAGAGGTTGATATAACTTCACTTATTACGGCATTAGAAGACCTATACATTCCTGTGTTAATAGTTTTACTAATTACTCCAGTATGACCTGATCCACCTGTGCCTAAGCTATTAACTACTAGTGTTTCTCCGCCTATAAAGCCGTTTCCACCATCATCAATAATAATCTCATCGATAGCACCATTAGCAGTGGCACCTACACGAGCAATTGCACCTTGCCCTGGACTGTTTGTAAAAACGAGCTCGTCATTAACTTTATATCCCGTACCTGCGCTTAAAACTTCTACTGTACCAATAACGGCAATACAAGTTCCTTTGGAAGATGTAGTGGGAAATGCCATAGATGCAATCGTATCACTGGCATTATTACTATTCATTAATTCAAACAATCCTTGAGAGACAGATACATATGCATCAGATGTTGCTACAGTTTCATCTGCTTTAAAATCAGAATATGTATCAAAACGAACATCATATCCTTTAGTATAATCAGTTAAAAATAATTCTGTAATTTGAGTCGTGCCTTCAAAATATGAAATTGAATTATCAACAGTTGCAGATGCTTGAGATTCTTCGCCTCTGATAACCTTACTATTAAACATATCTGGGTAAGTTGCAGTTGCACCATAAATTTTAATAGATTTTAAAGACTGCCAAGTTCCGTCAGATGGTCTTAATAACCTTTCTTTTGGATATATAAAGGAAAGTTGCTCCGAACCGTAAACAGTTCTCCATAGCCATAAAAATGAATCTTCCGTTCCTCTTGCTCTGTAAATTTCTCTTGCGGTTTTTATCGCTTGTCTTAGATCTCCAACTGATCCAATAGGGATGTTCGTTAAAAAATCATTCCGGAACCGCTCCAGATACATATTATCAGTATCATCTACATCATTAACTAAATCTAAATCTGAGGCTCCTCGAAGAGGATTTCTTTTTATATCTTTATTAGATTTTCCTACATACGCTTTTGCCCTAGATCGTTTTCCGATTATTGTCTCGCCATGGCGAAAAGCTTTTCCATTCGTTGGTCGTGCAAATAACAAATGAGGATCAGACTTATAGAATTTACTAGCAGTATTTGCAGATTGAAATTTTCCTCC
>PBYV01000076.1 GCA_002729765.1 Acidimicrobiaceae bacterium | reverse complement strand
GACCATCACGATCATCATGAAATACACGACGAACACGACGAACACGACGAACACGACGAACACGACGAACACACAAGAGCAGTTATTAACTAACTAGACTGAAAGCATGTCAGATAAGGGCCCTTCGATTTTCCAACTAAAAACTATGAACTTTATTCATCGAATGATTATTCGACTAACCTTTGGTCGCTCAGGATGGACCGCTGCAAAAATGCCAGTTATCAAACTTACAACTACTGGTCGAAAATCAGGTCTCCCTCGTTCTGTCATGCTGACCTCTCCTCACAAAGAAAATGATTCTTTCATAATCGTCGCTTCGAAAGGTGGCTCAGACACTCCCCCAGACTGGTTGCTTAACCTCGAAAAAAAACCTGACGTTAAGGCAAGTATCCAAGGTGCTCCAAATGTGGCAATGCGTGCTGAGGTAGCTGATGAAAGCGAACGAAACCGACTGTGGCCGCTAATAACCGAAGACTATTCGAACTATGGTGACTACCAAACAAAGACCTCAAGAGTGATTCCACTGATTTTTCTTCACCCTGTTCAATGACACAACCAACTTGGTCGATCCACGCAAAGAACCTGCCTGAACATTCCCGGAATCCTATTCACACTGATGAAGGTGCAAAAGCCGCAGGTTTTGATGGGGCTCTAGTCGCTGGAGTGACTGTTTACGCATATTTAACTAATCCAATTGTGACACTTTGGGGTGTCGATTGGCTTAAAAGAGGGTCTGCAATTGTGGAATTTAAATCTCCTGTACTTGCAAAAGAACTAGTTGAATGTGTAGCCGTTTTGGATGAGGTATCACTACATGTTAATGCCACAGTTGATGACCAGGTCCGCGCACAGTGCACTGCACACATGGAAAGCTCGGCTTCCAAAAACTCTTCTGATTCCCCTGTTGAACTACTTGAAACCGAAGAGATTCATCTGACCGATGAGTGGAGTGACTATGGGCAACGGGCCGGAGATGACCATGAAATCTATTCAGAGCTTGGTGTCATCCACCCAGCAGTTTGGCCTTCTTTGGCCAACTACATTGTTGAAAAAAATCTGGTTAACGGCGCGTGGGTGCACACTCGTAGCAAAATTTGCCATCATGGACTAGTTCAAATTGGTTCTACCGCTACCGTCGAATCAAGTGTTATTAATCGCTTTAAAACCAGAACAGGCAATCGAGCCATTGTCGACGTTTCTGTAAGTGTCGACGGAGAAAAACTTATCGACATAGAACACGAGGCAATAGTTTCATTAAACAACTGAAACTTATGCAAGTTCTGAGATTAAAGTGTTTTTCTTATGAGTAAATATTTCATCTATAAGTGGTCCGAATTCTTCTAAGGGAAGTTCGTCGTATTTAGGATCGAAGCAATTCTGATCATATTCATGGCAAAAATATTCGCAGTCATCAAACCACTGGTGGTCACGGAATTTTTCTCTGGCGTTACGGTCTTCTCCGAGGTGATGGAAGTAGTAATAACCTTGAAATAGACCATGGTGGCGGATAATCCAAAAGATACGTTCACTTACATAAGGTTTAATTATTTCCGCTGCAGCGGCACTATGGTTTTCTGGTCCTGAAAATTGATGGAACTGCTCCAACGTGAAGGGCACGGGTTTGCTCTAATCTTTCAAATTTGTGATCTTCTTCTTTAGTTGAACGAAGTGTCAACCAGATCACAGAAATTAAACATACAGCTCCGCCGATAAGCGTTTCTGTTCTAGGGGTTTCATCTGCCCAAATCCACACCCATAAAGGTGCCGCAACGATTTCTGAGATTAAAAGTAGAGAGATGTCTGCTGATGGGACAAAACGGTGGGCATAATTCCAAAACGGCGTAAAAGCTCCAATGAGTATGCCTCCTCCTATAAATGCCATGAATACGTCGTTTCCGGACATTTCCAAACCAGGGCCAAACCCTGCCATTAGACCTGCAACTAAGGCCGAAGCGCTGCCTCCAACTACTGTTGGTACTCCTGGATCTCTTGCCGGTGAACTTCTGACCAGTACCGTGTACCCACCTAAAGCTATGGAAAGAACAACAGAAAGTATTATCCCTAGAGGATCCCCACTTTCAAGACCTCCTCCTACCATTACTATTACCCCTATAAGAGAAACGGACATAGCTATTCCTGTGTCTCGTGTTAGGGATTCCTTTAGAAAAAAGCGGGCGAAAATAGCTGCATAAAAAGGACTTGTTGACTGAATAAGTAGGACGAAAGCTGCTGTTACACGGCTCAGGGCAACTATATAAAGAGTAAATAATCCGCCCATAACTAGTCCAGCGACTATTTGGGCGCTTCCTGCTTCAATAACTGATCGAAATGGGTTTCTACCCATCCCAAGGATTATCAGAATTGACACCAGCGCAGCTGATAGGCCCCTCACAAAAAGGTATTGCCACTCATTAGCTTCTTCTAGATATCTGAAAGTCAGTGCACCGAAGCTGAACGCAACTCCACAACACAAGATCACAATTGATCCTTGAAAGCGGCTTAACTTAACTGCCATAAAGACCAATTCTAAATTTTATTTTCTACTATTTGATGGATTTACTCACAAAAAGTATGTGGCGCAATCGTCTTAAATCCTTTCCATAATCTAAGGTTTTCTAATGCCCACACACGAACTTCTTGAAACTGTGGAACTATCTGACGGACGCTCTCTGTCTTTCGCTAGTTTCGGTGATCCTGCAGGAAGACCTGTTTTCTATTTCCACGGTTTCCCAGGAAGTCGTTTCGAACCGCAGTCAAATCATGAAGCATACCTCAAAGCCGGAATTCGGCTTCTGGCGCTAGACCGTCCCGGGATTGGTTATTCAACTCGAAAAAACAAGCGTCAACTTTTGGATTGGCCTGACGATGTCGTTGAGGTTGCAAAAATTTTGAATCTGGAAAAATTCTCTGTTCTAGGAGTGTCAGGTGGTGGCCCGTACGCCTTAGCGTGCGCTAGAGCGATTCCCGGCTATTTGGATAAAGTCACCGTCGCTTGTGGTCTTGGCCCTATGGATGCCCCTAATGCAACATCAGGGATGATGCTTTCGAACCGTATCCTTTTCAGCTATGGACGGTTTTTTCCACCATTGCTGCGTTTATCAGTTTCTCTGATGGTTCGACAACTTTCCTCGAAACCTGTAAAAGGGTTTGAAAAATTTGTTGAAGGACTTCCGGAACCCGATCGTCTTGTTCTCTCTGGAGCGAATGCTCAGGAATTAGTTTTGGCAAGTGCGGTTGAAGGGGTGCGTCAAGGCAGTAAGCCTTTGCTGGAAGAGATAAGTATTTATTCAAAGTTTTGGGGTTTTGAACTCAGCGACCTCAATGTTCCAGTAAGCCTTTTTCAAGGAGAGGCCGACATTGATGTACCTGCCTCAATGGCCCGCTATCAAGCAGAATTGATTCCAAACTGTGAATTAAATTTGTATCCGACTGACGGCCATTTTTCACTTTTGGTTAATCGCATTGATGAGATAACTGCCTCTTTATAGGTCGAAAGGAAACAATGTCAAATAGAACCGCTGGTCCAGGAGTTACGGCAGCTGAAAGCACTCCTTCTTGGGATCCGAGGCCTACGCCACCTTCTAATGCACCGAATGTAGTTGTCATAGTTTTAGATGACACTGGTTTCTCTCATCTTGGATGTTTCGGTTCGGATATCGACACACCTAATATCGATCGTCTCGCCGAAAGTGGATTGCGTTATACGAACTTCCACACAACCGCTCTTTGTTCACCGACGCGAGCGTGTCTCCTAAGTGGACGCAACCATCATTCAGTAGGTATGAGATGGCTTTCAAATCTTGATACAGGTTTTTCTAACTGTCGCGGTGTCATAAGCAAATCAGCAGCCACTCTTCCTGAGGTTCTAAGAGAAAATGGTTACGGAACTTTCGCAACCGGAAAATGGCACTTGGCAAACCTCGAAGACTGTTCCCCTGCAGGACCTTTTGACCATTGGCCTCTTCAAAGAGGCTTTAATCGTTTTCATGGGTTTCTTGGAGGAGCGACTGATCAATTCTCACCCGAGTTGGTAATCGACAACCATGCAGTAGAACCCCCCAATGAAGACGGCTACCACCTTTCAGAGGATTTAGTGGATCAAGCAATTTCTATGATCAGCGCCCAGCAGTCATCATCACCTGGTGAGCGATTTTTTTCTTACATAGCTTTTGGAGCCACCCATTCGCCTCATCAAGCACCCGACTCCTATCTCGACAAATACAAGGGAACGTATGACGCTGGCTGGGATGCAACAAGGCAAAAATGGTACGAGAAGCAACTGGATACGGGAATAATCCCTCCTGAAGCTGAGCTTTCCCCACGTAATCGTGGCGTCGAACCTTGGGATGAATTAAATGAAGAACAAAAAGCTCTCTACGCGAAAATGCAAGAAGCTTTTGCAGCCTTTCTTGACCACACTGATGACCAAGTTGGTCGCTTAATCAATTTTTTAGAAACACAAGAACTTTTGGATGACACCCTAATCGTTCTCCTCTCTGACAATGGTGCCAGCCAAGAAGGCGGCAAACACGGAACCATCAATGAACTCGCTTATTTCAACCTGATGCGCCTCGAAGTCAGTGACATGGTCGAACACCTAGATGAAATAGGTGGCCCGAATCACTACAACAATTACCCATGGGGTTGGGCTCAAGCAGGAAATACTCCTTTACGTTTCTACAAACAAAACACTTACGAAGGTGGAATACGAGACCCTCTTATCATTCATTGGCCGAATGGAATAGATGATCCTGGAGGAATACGCGACCAATACCACCATGTAATTGATGTAATGCCAACGATCCTCGACGTCGTTGGTGTTGTACCGCCTGAAAATTTTCAAGGCGTAGAACAGCAACCAGTAGAGGGAACAAGTATGAGATATACATTTCCCTCGAATGCATGCGATACAGCTACTACTCGACCGAAACAGTATTACGAGATGATGGGTCATCGTGCAATCTGGTCAGATGGTTGGAAAGCAGTAACCATGCACCGCAAAGGTGAAGCTTTTGAAGATGAAGAATGGGCCCTATATAACACCGAGAAAGATTTTTCCGAATGTCACGATCTTTCATCTGATGAACCGGAAAAACTTAAAGACATGATTGATCTCTGGTGGAACGAGGCTGAAAGCTTCAACGTTCTTCCACTTGACGACCGAGGTACTGAATTGTTTGTTCTACGGAGAGAAGACAGAGTTCCTCCTACTAAACCGCAACGCTTTTTGGAAAACACTCCCCACCTTGAACGCTTCAAAGTACCTGATATCAGAAACCGTTCATTTGAAATCGCTGGGAAAGTCAATATCGAAAGCTCCACCGAAGGAGTTCTAGTTGCTAGTGGTGCTAGAACCGGAGGAATCGTTTTATATATTGCCGATGGGAATCTCGTATTCGAATACAACTTTATGGGTTCATCAACAATCCTTTCTTCTGATAAAAAACTTGATCCCGGAGAATGCGAACTCGGTGTCTCATATCGTAAGACTGCCGAAAATCATGGCATCGCCACTCTTTACGTCACGAACGGTGACACTCGTGATCATTTGGGGGAAGTTGAAATAGATACATTGCCCCATAGGCAAACAATGTACGGCATGGACGTAGGCAGAGACTTAGGACCAACAGTTTCTGAAAAATACGTCGGACCTTTCGCCTTTACCGGTGACCTTGACTGGGTCGAGTTTCGTTTAAAAAATGATCGCGATGATCTTGAAGCAGCTGCTGAAGTTGAAGCGAGAAATGCGTTAGCCGACCAGTAAATCTCAACGTAGAGAAGGATTATCGAAGCAACTGATCGCCTCAATGAATGCTTTGTAATTACCTTCTATTTCTGCGTTCTGATGTTCGAGAAGTTCTTTCAATGTAGTTTTACCTCCAAGCATGCGAGCCCAGTCATTTATCTTTATAACTAGTGTTGCTTCGCTACCCTCTCCATCAGTTGGAACTGCCACTCCATTACGTAAATGAAGGCCTGCTGTTGATTCATCATCGAAGCGCCAGCCGATACGTATATCTAGTTCACTGGAAAGTTCTGGTTCTAGTAAAAGTCTTAGTGCGTGAACAAAGGCTTTAGTTGGTTGATTCAAAACTTGACGTTCACTGAAACGGTGTGTGCGAAAACGATCTATATCGAGTTCTCCTTCAAGTTCAAGAGCTCTGGTCAGACACCAGTTGCGAACGTTTGTTGAAGTCGTTCGTTGTCCGATTTTTCTCAATATGGAAGCAAGTCGATTACGATCTTCGATTTCTCCCCCATTGCTTCGACCATTTTTATTTATCTCTTGTTGAATTAACCATGTAGCCAACTCAAGCGCCCATCGTAAATCGTCTTCTTCTAATGCTTTGGTGATCTCTTCGCGAACTTTTTCTTTTCCGCCAAATCCGTCTACAAGTTTTTCGGCTCGTTTTGATGCTGGTAGGGGGAATAGAGCAGATTCGTTGCCGTCAAACCATCCTCTTAAACCGTTGTGTATTTGTCGCACATGATGCTCCACTAGACCATAGAACTGCTGCGTGAAGTAACGGTTTTCATACTTTTGAGGCAATTGGACTAGTTCCGTTATTTCACTGAGTGTTAATCCTTTGTTTATTCCCCGAACGGTTTGATCCCACATGAATTGAATTGAGTCACGATATTGAGTTAGATCATCTAAAATTTGTTGAGTTCCACTCAAAGGAGGACCGTGAGCCCCTATTAGATGCTCTGCTTCCAGAGTGATCATATGTTCTATACCCTCTATGAGGATGCGTGGATCCCTGTACTCTTCACCTCTGATTGCAAAGACATTGAAAAGGGTTGGCCATAGAAGGTTGTTTACGCAAACTTTTATTTCTGGGAACCATATTGTGATCGAGTCATTAGCATCGGAAGGCGCTGGAGTCATCTCAACTTCAAGTCCAGCGATCATTGCACGAGTAGGTTCGTTAAATGTATGAGTGGGAGCGATGTAACCAGGAGTCCATGGTGAATGTTCTTCGAGCCGAAAATACTGTCCTAATGCTGAGTTAACAATGCCGTCTTGACCTTCTGTTGGGAGCATTAATCCAAATTGATGTACTAGACCTCTAGTTGCGGCAGCGCTTACATCTATGCCTATACGACGTAAATTGTTTTCAATCTCACTGTGGCCCCAAATTGGTGGCTGTTCGGATACCTCTTCCCATAATGCTGAGGTTCCATGCACATAGTGAAAGTGCGTGTATATAACTGCTGCAACTGGTGCGTCAGTGTGCTCGCGTACCTCTTTTAGAGAGGCGGTCATTTCTTCACGTGATTCTCCCGTATCTATAACTATGAGACCCTCTGGTCCTTCTATGAAATTCTGATTTGATAGCCCGTTACCTACTTGGCTCCATACCCCTGGTCGCACTTCGTATAATTTTCGTTCAAGTCTTTTGGTGTGTTCAATTGTTTTCTTATGGGCTTTTTGACCTAGAGGACCTTCGAAAATGTCCTCTTGCTTGCCGATACTTGCTGGGAATGAGTTCCTTTGTTCTTTCACTAAATTCTTTCTTTATTTCCGTGATTACATTTTTACTACTAACCTTTACTCATGGTTAAAGCGAGCCACTCAGATGTAGTTGCAACTGAAGATCCAGCCGCGAAACTAGCTGGACTCAGATATAAGTTCTCTGACTTTGATGGCGTTGAGGTCGGACCATTAGGTCATCTAGCTGAAGAACGTTCGCGCTTGAGCGAACTTAACTGGAAAAATTTTGATGCTTCGATGATTGGTGCGACAGTGGGTGCAGAAATTGATGGAGTTGATATCTCTAGCAACCTTTCGGAAGAAGTTTTAGATGAACTACATCAGGCTCTTATCGAATACAAAGTAATATTTTTACGCAATCAGAAGATCACGTCTGCTCAACAGGTGTCTTTTGCTGAAAGTTTCGGTGATTTGGAAATACATCCCTTCATTCCTTCTAATACTGAACATCCAAAGCTCGTAAGGTTTGAAAAAGGCGCTGACGTTGGAGGTTATGAGAACAGTTGGCATCATGACGTGACATGGCGTGAAGCTCCTTCGAAAATAGCTGTACTTAAAGCTATCAGTGTGCCTCATACTGGTGGGGACACGATGTTTTCTGACATGTGTGCGGCTTACGAGGGTCTCGATGATTCAGTTAAGTCAGAAATAGAAAATTTGATCGCTGTTCATGATTTTGCGCATTCTTTTGGCACTCAGGTCCCGGAGGAAAAGCGTGTGGAAATGAGAGAAAAATACCCTCTTGTTGAACATCCCGTTGTTGGAACTCATCCAGAGACGGGAAAGAAATATCTTTTTGTTAACAGAATTTTCGTCAACTGTTTTAAAGGTTTTACTCGAGAAGAAAGTCTTCCTTTAATAAATTCGCTTTCTCGTCAGGCAGAATTTCCTGAGTATCAATGTCGTTTCAGGTGGAGTGACAACTCGATTGCTGTGTGGGACAACCGACTAGTTCAGCACTATGCGCTAAGCGACTACTGGCCGGATGTGCGAATTATGGAACGAGCAAGTGTTATAGGCGAACAACCTAGACAGTAGTCTGGGAAATTGTTTTAGTCTTGAGGCGATAAGTGTGTTGGTGTCATAGGTTTGACTAAGACTGGGGCGAGGGCTTCGAGCATTCCTGTTTCTATTCGCCAAGCAATGTACTGTTCATAGTTTTCTCGTTTTGCCCATTTTTCCCATAGATAAACCCTGTCAGGATCATCTTGATCCACATAAGTTTCGACACTTTCACATCCTTCGAAAGCTCTTGTATCACTTAATGATTCCATCAGACCAGGAAGAAGAAGTTCTCCCATTCCTTCGTTGCAGTGAAACTCCGCCATAACAGTGTGTGACATTTCTTTCCCTTCATTCGTAGCGTGTTATTACTTTAGGATTTTTATCATTTTTTAGTCAAAAATCTTTCTAAAAAATATTTGATTCGACTTGACAAAAAGACGTGAACGCGACTAAAAATGTGTCAGCGAATAAATTGCTTGCAATTGATTCGCTCGGAGAAAAAATTAGCAATAATTTTTAATCCGGGAAACAGCCACTCTTCGGAATAGGTGCAAATCTACCCGAATAGTGG
>PBYV01000075.1 GCA_002729765.1 Acidimicrobiaceae bacterium | reverse complement strand
TACTACGTTCGCTTCATGATTTAAGTTGTTTTGAAGTGTGAAAGGAAGTTCTGCTTTTCTACTTGTAAGTCGAACGTTTTGGTCTTGAGGGCTTGTAAACCCGTCAATTACTTTGACGATTTCCTCATAAATAGTCGTGAAGTACTTAGATGCCTCTTTTTCGCTTAATTCATTCGCAGAAGTTGTATCGAGAAGTTCGTAAAGAAAAGAAGTATTTGGATGAGGTTTGCCTATTACTTCTGAGTAAGCGTTTATTGCTGCTTTTGCAAGGTTCTGATTTGGACCTCTACTAGAAATATCTTGTGGTGATTTATTCCAAAGAATGTATTTGGTTTTGTCTATTTCTTGGTCTTGTTTCATTTGATCAACAAGATCGGGAAGTGGTTTTATATCTAAATAAGGAAAGTCTTTTATAGTTGTAAAAACTTGGTTCAGCATATTTTCAGATAGGTCAGTAGGAATTCTTACTATGATATTTTTTTCTTTTTTAGTTTTGTCAAGCGCTAGTAAAGAAAGATCAGCGAGTAGAAATTGCATATTTGATTTTTTGTTTGTTAATTGAGTCAAATAAGAACTTATTTTTTTATCTAAAACAAGAACTCTAAAAATGTTCCCATTTTCTCCTTTCAGAGTAATTAATGGATCTAATTCTTTTTCTTTTTTTGGTTTGGGATCAATGTGGGAAAGCTCTGTAATAAAAGTTTTGACACCGACTTTATTTAACGAGTCAAGAGTTTCTATAACAGCGCTGTTTGAGATGAAGGAAAATGTACGATCAGGTTGTATTTGAAGGTAATTATTTATTTGAAGATCTCCTCTTGCTAACAGGTCGTTATAAGTATCAAAGCGTTTAATTAATCGCCACGACTCGGGATCACTTGTCACAAAAGGTGAAGAAATAACATGTAATTGAGTTTTCGCTAAATGTTTGAGCTCTGAGATTAGAATTTCATCTTTTGGATTTGTTGAGTGAGAAAGACCTAATAAGGTTGCCGGTGGCAAACTAATTGACATATTTATTTCAGGATTATTTTTCAATGTTTCCACCAGATTTGTTAACTGATTAATTACTTGCCTGTCGAGAACGTAAGTTCCATCATGTTGGAGTGGTGGTTCAGCATTTATTTCTGCAATAAATGAGAAAGAAACAGTGTCCATTTTTTCAGGTTCAAGGAAATGTACAAGTGGAAACATTAATGTTTCAGAATTTTCTTGATTTGATTTAAAGCTTTTTATAACTAAAGGACGAACTGTTCCAGGTTCAGAAAAAACAGAATTCTTAGAACTTAGATCTGTGGTCACGTCGATGTTTATTTCTTTAGCTTTAATTTGTTCTTGAGTTAGAGATAACTGAAATGAAGTTATTTCAGTTTTGAAATTTGTTGATGTAAAACTTTCTATGAGTGAATCTCTATTTAATTTTTCCAGTGTGGATATCTCAAGTAAATCTCCTTCCTGTAGATCATTAATTGAAAGTCTTAATTTGAACGAGGTATTAGTTTTTGACCAGATTGGTTGTTCAATTAAAGAAACTTGGTTTGTCTCATCTTGTGCATTTGCTTGTGTATGCGAAAAGAAAACAAAAATAGTTGATACAAAAAGCGACGCGTATAAGCATTTTTTAATAAAACCATTTATTGCAAAGAGTCTATTTTTGTTAATACCTACAGAATATGGCGTTTAGCTGCTTTTAGTAAGAGAAAAATTCTTAAGACTTATTTATAAGGCCCTTATATGGACGTAACTTCGAACTACGCTCTTTAAGTGGCGTTGTTGTTTTTGACTGATGAACGGTTTCTTGAACATGTTGCAGGAAAAAAGCATCCTGAATCTCCTGCACGTCTTGAAGCAGTATGGAAAGGTTTAGACAACCTTTTATTAGAAGAGGATTTAGTTCGAATTGCACCTCGAATTGCTACGGAAACAGAACTTTTAAGATGCCATCCAATTGAACACATTCAAGCTTTGGAAGCTTTGGATGCACAGGGTGGGGGGCGTATGGATCCTGATACTCGAATCAGTGCAGGGTCGTGGGATGCAGCTCGATTAGCAGCAGGGTCAGGTCTTGCAGCGGTTGAAGCATTAATTCAAACTAAAGCAGAAACTGCATTTTGTGCGATTAGACCACCTGGACATCACGCGACTTCTGATCGTTCAATGGGGTTTTGTCTAATTAATAATGTTGCAATTACCGCAGCGTCTTTAATAGCGAAAGGTGAAAAAGTTGCTGTTATTGATATAGATGCTCATCATGGAAACGGTACACAAAAAATTTTTTATTCCGATTCTCGTGTTCTTATGATTTCAATTCACCAATGGCCTTTGTACCCAGGTACTGGTTCAGAAGAAGAGGTGGGTGAATTAGAAGGACAGGGTTTTACAGTAAACATACCTCTTCCTCCAGGTTCGACAGGGAGTACATATAGATCAGCATTAGATCAAATTGTTGTTCCTCTTGTAGAAGATTTTCAGCCAGATTGGATATTAGTTTCTGCAGGTTTTGATGCGCATAGAGAAGATCCTTTAACTGATATGGGGTTGACTTCAGGTGACTTTGCTGATTTGACTGCAAATTTGTTTAGTTTGGCGCCAAAAAGTAGGTGTATTTTCTTTTTAGAGGGTGGTTACAACCTTCAAGCATTGACAGATTCCGTAAGTGCTTCATTTGCTTCCATAATGGGTATTGATTTGCGGCCTGAATCATCGACTGGAGATGGGCCTGGTATAGAAGTTGTCAATAGAGTTGCGCAACTACATGGGGTGGTTTTGTGATAGGAACTTTTGATCGTTTAAGAGATTTAGTTAATCCTATTACGGAAAGATTTCTTCGGGAAGAACATACGCTTTTTTTAGTAGGAGGGGTCGTACGCGATGTTTTGATTAATCAAAACATTGAAAGCCCTGATTTAGATCTCACAACTAACGCTACTCCTGATCAAATTCGAGCATTAGTTGAACCTGTGGCCGATGCAGTCTGGTTACAAGGTGAACGATTTGGAACAATTGGTTTAAGAGTTGGTGAAACAAGAATGGAAATAACGACTCATAGATCTGAGTCTTATATAAGTTCCTCTAGAAAACCTTCAGTCACTTTTTCATTAAATCTAGAAGATGATCTAAGTCGAAGGGATTTCACAGTTAATGCAATGGCTGTTGAAGTTGATAGTGGAATTTTTTTTGATCCCTTTAATGGCAGGTCAGATTTAGAGAATAAGATTTTGCGAACTCCACTAGCTCCTAATGCATCATTCAACGACGATCCTTTAAGGATGTTAAGAGCAGCAAGATTTTCTGCTGGTTATGATTTGCAACCTGTTCAAGAAATTGTTGACACTGCAAAAGATTTAGCAGAAAGAATTTTGATTGTTTCAGCAGAAAGGATAAGAGAAGAGTTTTTGAAACTTCTTTCTTTAGAGAATCCCACAAAAGGTTTTGAGTTTTTAGAAACGGTTGATTTATTACCAAAGATATTTTCTTTCGAATCCAATTTGGAGCATAAAGATTTCGACAAAATATTTTCATTGTTGCCACCTGATGACCCTGTAACAAGATTTTCTGTTTTTTTTAAAGGACTTTCAAAAAAGGAAGTTAAAGAATCTTTAAAACGCTTAAAGATGTCTCGAGAAGAAAAACGTCGGATAGAAACCATTGTTGATTTTTTGAACTTACTTTCCAATGGTCCAAAAAGTGAAAAATGGACCAATGAAGAGCTTCGCCGTTTAATTGATTTGAACCAATTGAGTGTTGAAACCTCAATTAATCTCATTCAGGCTTCAAATTCAAATGTTAAAGAATTTTTAAGTTCATTAGCGATTTTAAGATCAACGGAAGATTTGATTTCATTTGAACCCCAATTAACTGCTCAAGAATTAATGGATTTACTTCATATAGAACCTGGCCCATTAGTAGGTGAAATCTTAAGTTGGCTTAAGGAAACACATCTTCGCTATGGCGCCATTTCAGTTGATGAAGAAAAAAAGATGGTTTTGAAACACTGGAAAAAATAAATTTTATGGATTTCCGGCAGGTTTATGAATCAAATAAATGACTAATGTGTTTTTATGTCTTCGGTAAGGACACAAAAGTTTTCATTTTCTAATCGCAGCATTGCTCTTGAAAAAGAGGATTTAATTTCTGTGGAACGTGCTGCTGATGTTGAATACAGACTTGCACGACAAGCAGTTATTGATTATTGGAAAAATGGAAAAATTGAGCGAGAAAGTTTGTGTGATGCTCAACCCATGCTGAAACGAAACGCTATTCATTGTGGAGTTCCTATTGAAGAGGGATGTCCTATTTGTGAACCAGGCAAAGTTTATTATGTAACTTATGTTTTTGGTCCAAGATTGCCGGCTCATGGTCGATGTATCTCCACGAAGGGAGAACTTCAACGACTTAATGATCGAAAAACACAGCTTTCAGTTTATGTCATCGAGGTATGCCCGGATTGTGGATGGAATCATCTTGTGAGAAGTGCATTTTTAGGTGGAAATAAATTTTAAAATTATCAAACCTTTTAATTTTAATTTATTGGTAATATTAAATATCTGCCGGCAGCTACGTGCGCTGGACTGAAAAGGAGAATTTTGGTGTCTAGATCTACTGTTCCTTCTATTCGTGAGCAGAAAGTTGTTCATGGGTCGAAACCTTTAGTGATGATTACCGCTTATGACGCTCCTGGTGCACGAATGGTTGATGAAGCAGGCGTAGACATGATCCTTGTTGGTGATTCATTAGCCATGGTTGTTTTAGGTTATGAAGACACGCTTCAAGTGACAGTTGATGATATCGCTCATCACACTGCTGCTGTAGCGCGAACTAAACCTTCTGCACTTGTTGTTGCTGATTTACCTTGGCTTAGTTATCACATTTCTGTTGAAGAGACAGTTAATAACGCTGCCAAACTCATCAGAGCGGGTGCACAAGCAGTAAAGCTTGAAGGTGGACGAAGTCGAATTCCTATGATCGAAGCCTTATTATCTGCTGAAATTCCGGTTATGGGACATCTAGGGTTGACACCTCAGTCAGTAAATGCAATGGGTGGATTTAAAGTGCAAGCACGTGACACTAAAGGTGCTTTGGATTTAGTTTCTGCTGCAAAAGCTTTGGAGCATGCTGGTTGTTTTTCTATTGTTCTTGAAGGTGTTCCTTTTCAAGTTGCTTCAATGGTTACTTCTTCTATTGATATACCGACAATTGGTATAGGTGCGGGATCAGATTGTGATGGACAGGTGCTTGTTTTGCATGATCTTTTAGGTTTTGAAAAGAGAATTATTCCAAAATTCGTACGTAGCTATGCTCAATTTCATTTAGATGGTGTTTCCGCATTACGTGAATTTGTAACTGACGTTAAAAGTGGTTCCTTCCCGTCAGAGAGTGAATCGTATTGTTTGAGCTCTGAAACTTCTGAAGAACTCGGACTTTATGGCGCAATATAACTATTTGTGTCACACCTCTTAAGCAGTATTTGTAGATATGGAAAAACTCTTTATTAACTTACTTTTTGGGATTAGCTTTATTTTGTCTTTAACAAGGGTAAAATGTATTTCCCCTGCCCCAATAGGGGCTCTGAACAAGCAAAGGGTTTGTTTGGAACCATAGGAGGTGATTGCCTGTCATGCGGGCTTACGAGTTAATGATTATATTTGATGGCGATCTTAGTGAAGAAGCCATTTCAAGCTACTTATCTAATATTTCTGCAGCTGTTGAAAGCGAAAATGGCAAAGTTGTGTCTTCAAAAGATACAGAGCCGTGGGGTAGACGGAAGTTTAGTTATCGAATCAACCATAAATGGGAAGGATTTTATGTTGTCCTTGAGATAGCTACTCAAGCAGCAAATATTGATTCGAGTGACCGCCTTCTTCGCTTGGCTGATAGAAGTGAAATAGTTCGACATAAAATTATTCGTCTTCCAGATGAAGAGGGTATGAAGCGTGGCCTTTTAGAAGGCACAACCGCTTAACTAGCAATTTGAATTGGAGTAAATATGGCATTTGATAATACGGTAACAATCGTCGGAAATGTAACACGTGACCCAGAGTTAAGATATACGCCAGCTGGAGCAGCTGTCGCTAATTTTGGAGTTGCTTGGAATCGAAAAGGTCAAAATGATGAAGACGTTGTTTCATTTTTTGATATCACATGTTGGAGAAACCTTGCAGAAAATGTTTCTGAATCAATTACTAAAGGTTCTCGCGTAATTGTTTATGGGCGGTTAGATCAAAGGTCCTGGGAAAACCAAGATGGAGAAAGGCGTTCGAAGGTTGAAATTGTTGCTGATGACGTTGCTCCAAGTTTGAAATGGGCGACAGCTGATTTAACCCGTAATGAGTTTAAGGGTGGAGATGCTGGTGGAGGAAATAACACCATGAGTGATTCAAGTTCTTCCGGAGATAGCACTCCAACATATTCAACAGACGAGGAACCTTTTTGATGGCACGTAAAGAATTTAAAAACTCTCAATTCGACGAAAAAAATGGTCGGATGCGAAGAAAAAAGGTTAGTCCTTTAACAATTGGAAAAATAGAGTATGTCGACTATAAAGACACTGATTTGCTTAACAAGTTTTTGTCTGAGCGTTCAAAAATTAAAGCGCGTCACAACAGCGGTAATGATGCTCAACAACAGAGAGCTGTTGCAAGAGCGATA
The DNA here is from genome assembly GCA_002729765.1 of Acidimicrobiaceae bacterium. GTDB lineage: Bacteria > Actinomycetota > Acidimicrobiia > Acidimicrobiales > MedAcidi-G1 > MedAcidi-G1. The sequence goes on along the minus strand of PBYV01000075.1, from coordinate 9,302 downwards.
AAAAATGCGCGAGAGATGGCTTTGATGCCTTATATAGCAGCAGTTACAACCCAAAGGCGGGAAAGAAGAAACGAAGATGATCGTTCTGACAGAGCGTCAGGTCCACCTCCTCAACCTACGACACCTCCTCCTAGTACTGACGGTGAAAATTTCGAATCATCAGAAATTTCTTCATTAGAACTGAATCCAGAAATAGCGGACTCAGTTACTGATGCACAAGTTACTGATACGCAAGTTACTGATACACAAGATAATCAAAATGAAGCTGCTCTTGATATTGATGAAGGGGAAGAATCATGAAGGTTCTCCTCCGCTTTGATGTAGATGGTCTGGGTAGAACGGGAGATATTGTAGACGTTGCAAGCGGTCATGCAAGAAATTTCTTACTGCCACGAGGGTTAGCTGTTGTAGCATCTTCTGGAGTTACTGCTCAAGCTGAAGCCATGCAAAAGAAACGTGCTTTAAAAGCTATTGAAGATAAAGCTGATGCTGAAGAAATAATTTCTCGTTTAGATGGAATTACTATTCAAATTTCTGCGAATGCTTCTGAGACTGGAAAACTGTTTGGCTCGGTAGGGGTTGCAGAAATTTCACAAGCTCTACAGGATCAGGTTGGTTTAGAGATTGACCGCAAAGATATTTCGGGTGAGACCGCAAAGGAAATCGGAACCCATCAATTTACTTTGCATTTACATCCTGAAGTTGAAATGCAAGTAAATGTTGATGTTCAAAGCGAAGTTTAGAGTTTTCCCCATTAATTTTGTTTATTCCACAAGTTAATCCACAGACTGATCCACTTAAAAAGTGCACTTTTCCCCTATGTTTTTAGGGTTTTCCTCTAGCGTTCCACAAGTCAATAGTGGCAAAGTGGAACCTTGTGTGTGAAGTGTTTGGAGGATAAGTTTTGAGTGCACTCGAAGAAGATTGGCGCAATTTAGAAGAACCTTCTTCTTTGCCTGTTTCATCGCAAAGAGAAAAGACAGGAGCGAGAGTACCTCCACACAATATCGAAGCCGAAGCTTCGTTATTGGGAGCAATGCTTTTATCTAAAGACGCTATTGCTGATGCGCTTGAGGTAACTTCAGCAGAACATTTTTATAAACCTTCTCATGCTCACGTTTTTGATGCGATCTGTGGTCTTTATGCATCAGGTGAACCAGCTGATCCGGTGACTGTTGCAGATGCATTAGACCGTGCTGGATTACTTGAAGGTATTGGTGGCCCCGGAATGTTGTTGGATCTTCAAGCCGTTACGCCAGCAATCACATCGGCTTCTTCTTTTGCCAGAATTGTTCAAGAACATGCAACACTTCGTGGACTAATTGGCGCTGCTAGTGAGATGGCAGAAATTGGTTATAGCAGACCTGAAGATGTACCTAGGGCTGTAGACGAAGCTGAAAATCTTGTTTACCAATTAGCACAAGGAAGAATTAATGATTCCATGGGTCAAATGCGAGATTTGCTTGATCAGACTCTTGATGCAATGGAAGAAAGACAACAGGGTAAAGGGTTAACAGGAGTACCGACTGGTTTCAAACGACTTGATCAACTTACTTCTGGTTTACAGAAAGGCAATTTAATAATAATCGGAGCTAGACCATCTGTTGGTAAAACATCATTGGGACTTAACATCGCAACTCACATAGCAACCGTTTCAAATCATCCTGCATTAATTTTTTCCTTAGAGATGAGTCGCTTAGAGTTAACACAACGCATTCTTTGCGCAGAGGCGAGAGTTGACTCTCAAAAAATTGTAAATGCACAGATGAATGATGATGATTGGGTTCGCATCAATAAAGGTATTGGCCATTTAGATGAAGCACCCATTTATATTGATGACAATCCTGGCGTTTCAATAATGGAAATAAGAGCTAAGGCCAGAAGGCTTAAAAGTCGTATAGGTAATTTAGGAATAATAGTTGTTGACTATTTGCAACTTATGACGGGACGATCTGCAGCTGAGAGTAGACAGGTTGAAATATCTGAAATAAGTAGGGGGCTTAAACTTTTGGCTAGAGATTTAGAAACTCCAGTTATAGGAATTTCACAATTATCAAGAAGTTTGGAAAGTCGACAAGATAAGAGACCCATGCTTTCAGACCTTCGTGAGTCCGGATCTATTGAACAAGATGCAGATTTAGTAATGTTTATTTACCGCGATGAGATATATAACCCTGAGAGTAACGAAATGGGAATTGCTGAAATAAATCTTGCTAAAAATAGAAATGGCCCAGTTGAGAGAGTTCGCTTAGCCTATATGCCTAACTTCACTAAGTTTGCTGACCTCTCAAGAGCTGATGAATCTGATTCTGCAATATCAAAAGCTGGTTCCATTAATGAACCAAGAAACTTTTAAATTTAACTGTGTTATTAGGCGAAAAATTACTTGAATGGCTCCTTCTAGCATTTGGTTCGGCAATGTTTTTGGGAAATCTTGCTGCTTTGTTAAATCCACCTAAAAATCGGGATAAGCAGGATTTAAGAAGAGCACCTTTTTGGCGAAGCTTTATTTACATAATTGTTGGTTTAATTGTTGCAGTTTGGTCTTTAGCAGGATTAATTGGTTGAATTACTTAGTAGTTCAGTGTTGATTACTAAAGTAATGCCATCGTGGAGGTGAATTAATGTTCGAGCGGGTTATTGCTCAAGTAGATCCATCGGGATTGACAGATGCTTGTGGTTTGGAACCTAGTTTTGTTTGTGAATGGATCTGGGATGTTTCAGACAATGAACGTTTGGCGGAAATATCTGCCTGGGCTGTTGAAAAACCTTTAAAGATCGTATTTATTCTTGTTGGTGCTTATGTAGCTAATCGGATACTAAAGAAGGCAATTAGTACAGTTGTAGACAGGCTCGTCAAAGAAAGATCACTTATAGATGATGAAGAAAAGTCTGATGCTTTGGTTGCTCGAGTTGGAAGACGTGCAAAGGCACGATTACAAAAAAATCGAGAAAGAGCAGAGCGGTCCCGTCAACGAGCTAAAACACTAGGAGGTTTGCTTAGCACTCTTGCGACATTAACTACTTACAGTTTGGGAGTTTTGCTGGCTTTAGGTGAGATTGGATTTGATTTGGGGCCACTAATAGCTGGTGCAGGAATTGTAGGTTTCGCCGTTGGTTTCGGAGCTCAGTCTGCGGTATCAGATTTTATTGCAGGCATATTTATACTTGTCGAAGATCAGTATGCGGAAGGTGATTTTGTTGATTTAGGTGAAGCATCGGGCTCAGTTGAACGGGTTTCATTAAGGACAACAGTTCTTCGTGATGTACATGGCGCAGTTTGGGTAGTGCCTAACGGAGAAATTCGTAGAGTTTGCAACTCTTCTCAGATTTGGGCTCGATCTGTTTTAGATGTTGATGTTGCTTACGACACGGACATTGATTTAGCAGCAAGTGTTATTAAAGAGGTTGCGGATGAATTATGGAAAGAAAATTTGGAATCAGCGACGATTCTTGAAGAGCCTGAAATTTGGGGTGTTCAAAACTTTGGCGCAGATTCAATTTCGATTCGTTTAGCTGTTAAAACTGAAGCAGGAGAACAGTGGTCAACTGCTAGAAAAATCAGAGCTCGTTTGAAAAAAGCTTTTGACGAAAACGGCATAGAGATTCCTTTCCCTCAAAGAACAGTTTGGGTGAGGGAAGTTGAAAATCAGGTAGGTATTGAAAAGCCTAAATCTGAAATAAGGAAAGATTTATTAGATGGTCGATCCGGTAGCGATGGTGATGAATAATTAAGTTATTGAGTGTCGCTCCGACTAATAGCTCTTTCATCTGTTCCCAAATAGCTAGCTATAACTGCTGGATCGTTTCTTACCTCAGAAGGTTGACCTTCTGAGATGATAGTTCCTGCTTCTAAGCAATAAACGCGATCAGAAAGCGCCATTATCATCGGCATATCGTGTTCTATTACTAACATTGATGCACCAAGTTCTTTTTGAATTTGTTTCAGAAGCGGGCCAAAAGCTTCAGTTTCTCTTTGAGCAATTCCAGCGGTTGGTTCATCAAGACAAAGCATTTTTGCATCTAAAGCTAAAAGGCCAGCCAATTCAACTATTCGTCGTGTCCCTGTTGAAAGTTCAGCTATGAAAGAATCTGCGTATCTACCTAGTCCCAGAAAGTCAATTAATTCATTAGCTTGCTTTGTTTTATTGATTTCGTTACGAGTGGCATTTGGAAGAGATAATGCAGTTGGGAACAGACGCGCACGCTCCCTTGCTTCAAGTGCCACTTGGACTGTTTCCCTAACAGTTAACTCAGGAAATAGTTGAGCTGCTTGAAAAGTTCTACCTAAACCTTTACGTGCTCGCATTGCAGAAGTTAAGTGTGTGACGTCATCATCTAACAGAGTTACGGTTCCGGTTGAAGGCACATATCCACCTATGGCATTCATAAGTGTTGATTTGCCGGCACCATTAGTTCCGATGAGACCTACAACTTCTCCAGAATTTACTTTTATATCTACGGCGTTAACTGCAATTAAACCTCCATAGGAAACTGAAATATTTGTCGTTTCCAAAATAGTTCCAGATGGTTGATACACGTCAGTATTTTTCTTTAGCGAAGCAGGTGGAGTCGTAGTTGTTTTAACTGGAGTAACTACAAGTTTTTGTTCAGCCCAGTTCAATAAAGAATCTCTTGCTGAATAAGCAATTTGTACTAGACCACCTGGGAAATATAAAAGAAGTACGAGAAGTCCAATACTTGATGTGAAAAGTGGAACCAGATCATTTTCTGGCCATATTGCTGGCAACCCAATTACCCACATGGATCCAATAACTGGACCCATAAGCGTTCCAAGGCCACCAATTACAACCATTGAGACAACTTTAAGTGAATTGCTAATCATAAAGAATCGTTCAGTGAAAGGTATGTTTTGAACTAAGCCTCCTAAGAGCGACCCTCCTAGTCCTGCTAAACATCCTGCTAAAGAAAAAGCAATTAATTTTGTTCTATGAGGAATCACAGTGTATGCGGCAGCAGTATTTTCGTTTTCTCTTACAGCTATTATTGATCTCCCTATGCCGCTCTTTCTAAGTCTGTTTATTAGAAAAAGAGTTAGAACTAGAGCTCCAAGGCAGAGGAAATAATAAGATCGTTGACTTGCTAATTCAATGGGTCCGAGACTTCCACGACGAAATGGAACGCTTTGGTTGTAACCGCCACTAAGGACAGGACGTCTATAAATGTATTGAGATGCTGCTAGGGCAAAAGCAAAAGTTGAAACTGCTAAAAGGAGTCCTTTTACTCTTAGTGCCCCTAGTCCAATTATTGCAGCTGAAATACCAGCGACCAGACTTGCTAAAAGCATTGAAATCAAAAATGGAAATTTAGGAAATGAGACTGAAAAAAGATGCCATTTTTCGCCGAAACCAACGCCGAAATCTAAGCCTCTATTAAACCCAGCAGCAGCAAGAGCTCCGATGCCAGCAAAGGCCATTTGACTAAGGGATAATTGTCCTGCCCATCCTGTAACAACAGTAAGTGAAACAGCGCAAATTGCAAATGCCAGAACACTTGCGTAAAGAAGATGTCGAGAAGGCAAAGTGATGATGAAAGGTAGAACAAGAGCAAAAAGCAACAGCACTGAAAGAGTTATCGAAGATAAATTCCTAACCCACCAAAATTGATTAAGTCTTTCTGGAATAGGTTTTCTTCGTGGGCTGAAAGAAAAAGAACTTTCCTCTACATCAGAAGATCGACTTTGAAATGCTACTGCAATCGCTACTACTAAGAAAAGTATGAAATCTATTAGACCTACTTGATCTAGAAAAACAAATTGAACATGAGCTTGAGCGATACCTATTACAATTCCCGCAATTAAAGCTCTTGGAAATGAATACATCCCAGCGATAACTGCGGCTGCTAAAGCCCTAGTCATAGTATTAGGGCCAAGATTTGTTATTCCTGTTAGGGAACCCCTACTTCCTGAGAGAAGAAGAAGAGAAACGCTTGAAAGAGTGCCTGCTACAGTCCAAACAAAAAGTGAAACAACTTTTGGTTTTATACCTGACAATTTTGCCAGATCAGCATTATTTGCAGAGGCTTGAACGGTCTGTCCAAAAATGGTTTTATTCAAAAACCAAGACAGAGCGAGAGTTAGAAGAGGGACAATGATCAGGATTGTTAATTTAGGACCGGTAATTCGAAGACCGAAAACATCATTCCATTTACCAGAGATTGGTACCGGAAATCTAACTCCTCTTTTGCTTTCAATATCTGGGTATGCAGCCAAGATCGCCTGCATCAACTGAGCTATTCCAATTGTTGCAACTAAAACTATTACTCTAGGAGCATTAAAGAGTCGACGAATTACAGCAAGCTCTATGATCGATCCAACTAAAGTTCCTACTAGCAGAGCTATTGGTAAAGCTACCCAATAAGGAAACCCATAGTTGATGACCATTAGCGCCATAAGTCCTACAGCAGGTAAACCCATATTGCCTACTGCAAGATTTATTACACGAGTGGATCGGTAAATAAGCACTATTCCAAGTGCTAGCAATCCAAAAACCATTCCATTTATTAATCCATCAAACCAAAGCTGGCGCGTGGTCCACACCGCTAGAGTTTGTGGTGAATCGGTCAAAAGAACTTCTAGAGAGCTAATCACATCAACCGCCTTCGTCACCAAGGAAAACAGCTCTAGCTAAATCGTCACGTTCGGATAGTTCTTGAGCAGAGCCTTCAAAACGGATCTGTCCTTTTTCTAAGAAAATCGCTCTATTAGCAATTGAAAGGGCGATATTTAATGATTGTTCTACAACAATCATTGTTTGTCCTTTTTCTTGAAGGCGTTCGATGATATCCAAAAGGTCTTGAACAACTGTCGGAGCGAGACCTAAGGAAAGTTCATCAATAAGAAGAACTTCAGGTTCATGGAGTAGAACGCGTCCAAGTGAGAGCATTTGTTGTTGACCACCTGAGAGTGATCCTGCTTTTTGCTTTTGCAGTTTGTGCAACTCTGGGAAAAGTTCAAATACGTTTTCTATTCTTTTTTTAACATCTTCCTTATCGTTTTTATGAATAAAAGCACCCATAATTAGGTTTTGATGAACTGTCATATCACTAAAAACTCCTGCACCCCCAGGGAGTTGTTGGACACCTAGTTTCGCTCGTCTCTCTGGAGAGGCATAGGTTATTGTTTGTCCATTAAGTCGCACTACTCCTCTTTTGGGAACTCCTAAACCACTAATAACTCGAAGAAGGGTTGATTTACCAGCTCCATTTGTTCCTAAAAGTGCGAGAGTTTCACCTTTTTTTACTTCTAGTGAAATATCGAAAAGAATTTGAACCGTGCCATAAGAGAAGTCAACATTATTTACTTGCAGTGCAGGGGTTGTTTCGTTTGTGTTAGATCTACGACGTTTTTCTTCTTGTTCTTCAAATAACTCTTGAACGTTTAACGAAAGGTCATTCCTCAGAAATTTCGCTCCTCTGTACATTATCCAACCTCCAATTACTGAAGAGGGAAGTGTGAGGACTATGACAGTTACACGTGGACCCCAAGTATCTGTAAAAAGAAGAGAAATTAATCCGCCACCTGTAGCGCCAACAAAAAAAATGTAAAGAGTTACTAATGCTGAACCAGTACCACGTAATCGGTATGGAACAATTGCTTGCAGAATGGGACTTACCATCGCAAAAGAAGCTGTAAGTAGAATCAGACTAGGTATTCCAGTTATTACAAATAATGCAACGTTTGGCATGAAAAATTGAATTGGCTTAAGAATTCCGGCCAAAGCAATTCCTAAACCAATTAGATGCAGAGTTCGAGTAGGGTTTTCTCTCCAAAGGCGGTCAAATTTGGGACCTACCCATATAAGGGCTATTACTGCAAAAACTCCTCCTGCTGTTCCACTGATTCCTCTTTCAAAGGCATCTAATCCAAATTCGTCTTCAAGAAAAAGATTTTCTAAAACAGGTGCAGTAAATAATCCAAAACCAAGTGCACTAAAAGCGACAACGACTGTTTTTACTGTTTTTATTTGCAATAACCGTGAAAATGCTGCTTCCATTGAAATAGGTAAGGGTTTATCCTCTATAAAAGATTCTCCTAGAACGTCAGTTTTTTCCCACTTTCCTCTTTCTGGTTCTTTTAAAAAAAATGAATATAAAGCAACAATTACCACAGGCACGCCGAGTAAGTAGTAACACCATCTCCAACCATCTATTCCATCTGAACCATTCGCAGCAAGAGCTATTGCTCCTACCAAAACTGGACTAACGACTCTCAATCCGTTATTTATGATTCCATTTAATGAACCGAGTCTTCCCCTTATACCTATGGGGTAGGTATCAGCAATTACAGAACTATGAACTGGGATTGTGCTTGCTTTTGCGATCCCAACTCCAAACCTCGCCCAGAAGAACATAAAGGCATTAACTGCAATTCCTGATAGAAAAACCATTCCAGCAAAAATTGAACTAGCCCAGCCGATTATTGGAACTCTTCTTAGTCGATCGGCCATCCAACCCATTGGAAGTGCACCTAAGACAACAAAAGCTGCTGATGAACTTGCTATGAAAGTAATTGTTCCATCACTAACATTAAATGTGTCGCGTATATCTGGAGCTAAGACATTAATGGCTGCGGTTTGAAGTTCTTCTAAGCCTGATAAAAGAGCGAGAGTAAAAAATGCTGCTCCTCCTCCACCTAGGCGTAGACCTTTTTTAAAGCTAATTCCTTCTGATTTAACACCTGGTAAAAGGTCATCTGGAAAAATTATTTCAGATTCTTTTTTTAGTGCTTCTCGACGTTCTTCTTCATCAATGACAACTGAAGTTAATGAAGACAGTTTGTTTTGGTCTTCATTAACCAGGTCTGAAGATTTCGAAGAATCGTTTTTCATTTTCAGTCGTTTCTGTAAAGTTTCATTTTTTCACGTCATGACCTGTCAAGCACAGTGGGAAAATTTAATTTTTTAATTAGTTTCGTTGTATATCATTTCAGCAACGATTAGATCCCAAGTGGCAAGGCCAACTGATTTGAAAAGTGTTATAGCTTCTAAGGAACTTCGAGTTACTTCTCCCTGAATTAATTGTGAAAAATCTCCCACAATATTTTCAAAAGACCAATTTTCTTCAAGTTCGGCAGCTATGAGTTCTCCGGCTTCTTCTTTGGCCGCTGTTCGATGATCTACAAAAATTTCAGCATTTTGTATCAACTTTGAGTCGGCTTCTTTCTGCTTATCAGAAAAAGATCCAATTAAGTTTAAATGAACCCCTGGTTTAATCGAATTAGTAGGAATCACTGGTTTTTGAGCACTCGTGCATGAGCAAATGAGGTCACAGGCAGCTGTGTC
>PBYV01000074.1 GCA_002729765.1 Acidimicrobiaceae bacterium | reverse complement strand
GGTTTCATGTCAACTTCGTTGAATTACAAATTCAGATTCAACATAAAAACGATAGAAGTTGTAGTAACAGCTCTTACAGGAGCAATCGAACCTTGGTGGGATACTTTTAGCAGATCTGATTGGGAGCAAGCTCATCAACTGTTAGAAAATGTGGGCTGTGGGAAAAAATCTGATCAACCATTCGGCACTTTATCTACTGGAGAAAAGCAAAGAGTTCTTTTAGCTAGAGCACTCATGCCAGAACCCGAAATACTATTTTTAGATGAACCAACTAGCGGTTTAGATTTGGGGGGTCGCGAAGAGCTCTTAATGGTTCTTTCAAATTTAGTGAATGAAGAAGAATCGCCCCCGATGGTTCTAGTAACACACCACCTAGAAGAAATACCAGTTGATTTCAGTCATCTTCTTCTACTAAAAAATGGGGAGACCGTTACTTCAGGAAAGATGAGAGAGGTAATGACATCAAAAAACATCTCTAAGTGTTTTGACTTGAATGCTTCTATAGATAACACCGCTGGACGTTGGAACGTTCATATTCGTACGGACTAAAATCAATAACATGCACGCACTTATCATTACTGGAGGCCCTTTACCTTCTTGTAAATTTCTTCTTCCAGAAGCACAGTTGGTAATTGTTGCCGATTCCGGTGGTGATCATGCTGAAGAACTAGGCCTCGAAGTTGACCTAATAATTGGTGACTTTGACTCTTGCTCGGAGGAAGCAATTGAGAGGGCTAAAGAAGTCCGAAAATTTCCAGTAGATAAAGATGTAACAGATCTGGAATTGGCACTTGCTGCAGCTATTGAAAAGAATTGCTCCTCAGTGACGATCATCACTTCATCACGGGGAAGATTCGATCACACTTTTGGAAATATCGTGGTAGCGAGTTCAAACCGTTGGAGCGAACTTGAAATCGATTTATTTGTTGATGAGAGCTACACCAAAGTAATCAGAGATAAGGCAAAACTAACCGGCAACCCTTCTGACACATTGACACTACTCGCTATGGGAGGCACTGCTTTTGGTATCACCAGCAATGGACTGAAATGGGAATTAGATGGAATTGATCTTAGTGCTGGTTCAGGTTTAGGTATTTCTAACGAATTCATAGCTCACGAAGTAGAAATTTCTGTTGATGAAGGGACTCTTCTCTCAATTCAATCATTCGATAGCTATTAAAGACCCGTTTTTTGATGATTGATTAATGCGACTTTCACGGGATTATCCGCTATGAGCTAGATTCAATTTGTGCGCAAACATCCAAACAGGCTTTTTCGATGACAATCAGCGAGGAAATATCGGAACTCTCGACTCTATTGAATGATCCGAGTACTGTTTTGCGCCCACCAGAGATTGTAATGAAACCCACAAGTCTCGGTGCTGTAAGAATGACTCGATTTAGCTTCAGCCGATCATTGATCCGTCGAGCATTTATGAATCAATGGGAAATTAAGCGCCTAGTTGTCAACTTCGACGAATTTGGAAGAGGACACATCATCTATCGCATTCTCGCCGAGGAGAAACTGTTTCATTTCGTAGCCTTCACTTCGACTATAGATGAGGCCCTGCATACTGACCGTGTGATAGCAGATGTGTGGGATGTCACTGCAGCATTAGTAGAAGGCGAAATAGATAACGAATTTATGCAGTTCTTAAGCGATGAAGTTCCCAAACAAGAATTAAGTCGGCTGGACTCTCGAGTGCTTGTATTAACCAGAGGGAACCGAAGTGTTCGCTTTTATGACTATTTGGTGGAACGTTTAGCGAATGGCAAACAACCAGAGTCAAAACAACTAGGTGATGCTGGTTACATCATGCGGAGTACAGCCTTCTATGGAAATGGAAAATTTGGCATGCGGTCGTTTTTAGGTTTCGAGGATCGACATCCACTTTCTGCGCCTTACAGGGCACAGTTTCTCGCGGCATGGCTTTTTAGGGAGGTTGGTTATGAGTCGGTAGAACACTGCGCTAAAGCAAAGAACCCTGACGCTGCGCATTTGAACGATGAATGGAGTTGTTTTTTTGGTCTAGGCAATGCAACAGGTTTAGGGTTGGTTCCCTGGGCCATGAAACATCCTGGAGAATTGAATTCATGGATCGCTATAAGAGAATTGGCTCTTTCGAATGTTCGTTCCCTGAAAGGTTCAACTTCAAATAAGCAGATTCTTGAAGAATGGTTTGATAAGTCTTACCAATATTTCTCCTCGCTGGGTGGTGATGACCGCTGGCCTTGGATGGGACCTGATTCCCTAGCTAAAGCGACCTTACTTATCCATGACATTTTTCGTTCTTTAAGCGAAAATGACTTTCCTTTCAACGATCTTTACTTGTGGGCTGAAAAGCAAGACGTTGAAATAACCGAATTGGTGGTTTCATTATTATTGGAGCTAGACAACACAGACGACGAAGTCATTGACAGCCTTCTAGTGGTCTCAAATGAAAAAAAAGACAACTTAAATGTCATAGTTGGAGCCCTAAAAAAAATAATCAAAGAAAAGTATTCCTGGTTAGATGAACTTGATCTGGACCAATCAGAAGCTAAACACTATTGGTGGGTTATGTCTGACAACGCTGAGGAACCCCGTCGTGCTGAAAGGTCTGTTATTGATCCAGCACACAGAGAAATACCAATAGATATATCTTTGCGAATCAACCAATTAATCGGGGATCTCTACGCAACAGATGAAAAAACCTCTGTAAGCGAATTCCTTCACTCTTTTCCGGAACATGGAATCGCAGTTAAACGCCTCCTCAATGATTCAGGACCATACAGTGAACCTAGAGAAAACGTTTGTGATTTTAAACACCTACCATTAAATCTGCAACGGTTTCAACTGGCCATGTATGGAATGGACAACTTCGCTCCACAGTCGACAGATTGGCTGAGGGTAACACTTTTTCAGGGAGCTCCTAGAGTGTCAGAAATCGGGTCAAAAGATTCAGATAAATGGATTTTACCTAGACAACCGGAAGGTCTCACCTAATGCTCATAGACGGTCTAGAAATAAACAATTGGAACCGCTCAACAGTAAAAGAAGTCAAATCTGGCGGGATTGACGTGGTCCACGCTACTTGCGGAGTTTGGGAAGATTTAGCAGGAGCAATTACCAAAATCGGAGATTGGCGGCATTTTGCTCGTGAGAACTCTGACCTAGTCAGAATCGTAAGAAACATTCAAGAAATGCATAAGGCTAAAGACGAAGAGGCTCTGGGAGTAGTTCTGGGTTTTCAAAATAGCTCTATGCTTGGTGATGACCCTGAAATGGTGGGCATTTTTGCCGATCTCGGAATACGAATAATTCAACTTACGTATAACATTTCAAATCATCTTGGGTCTAGTTGCTGGGAACCTGAAGATGGCGGACTGACTAGAGTGGGTCATCGCATGATCACTGCCTTCAACACATCCGGAATACTTGTTGACATTTCGCACGTTGGAAATAGAACTGGTCTCGAAGCTATAGATAGTTCTGAGAAACCTATTGCAGTGACTCACGGTAACCCCTCCTCTTTTTGTGATTCTCCGCGCAATAAGCCTGATCATCTAATAGAAGCTCTTGCAGCTCGAGGCGGCATCATCGGTTGCACCCTCTACCCACTTTTTATGGGTGGAGATACCGTTACACGTCTTGATTGGTGCCGTATGATCGCAGACACTGCGGAAAAGATTGGTGTCAAACATATAGCGATTGGCAGTGATTCAGTGGTTGGCTGGGCACCTGATGCCTTGGGTTGGATGCGAAGCGGACGCTGGGACAGACCAAAACAAGCTGAAGATGTACCCACTTTCCCAAATTGGCCTGAATGGTTTAAAGGTCCACAAGATTTTGACTCATTATCTGAAGGGCTTTCTGAGGTGGGTTTTTCGTCAGAAGAAATTACTTCAATTATGGGTTCTAACTGGATTCGTTTGTTCGAAGATGTGTTCAATGAATAAAGCAAGTGTTCTTGTGGCTCCAAGAGAATTAAAGGACCAAGTCGAAAGAGCAAATCGTGTTCTTGGCTGTGAGGCTAGTGTTGCTGACCGTTTGGCCGAAGATGTGACTTTCTGTGAAATTAACTATGGTCAAGGAATTTTTTCTTGGCTAGAAATAGCAACTTTAGATTCAATGACCTTAAATGAGGTTTTGAGAAGTTCGCTTCGATTAAGACTGCCAACAGGCACTGAGTCTGTTGACGTGCATTTTGACTCCCCTGTCTTATTTGTTTTACTTGCGCGTACTTTACACGATCAAGAAAATTATGGAATTGCTTGGTCCTGTGATAGCGAAGTGACTTCTGGTTGTTCTCCAGTTGTCTCTGTTTATCTAAGATCCGACACTTCTCTCTCTCCATCAAGTAATCAGAAAACAGTCGATGCTTTATCAACTGGATTAAAGGTTTCACTTCATGAATGGGATCAGTTAAACAAAATTGCTTCTAAGTTTCTTATGTCAGAGGAGGTTTTGGATGCCTCTTAAAACAGTGATTTCATCGACGGAAATGATCTATAACAATGGGTAGCAACTTGCTAATATCTCTCGATGAAATAGAAGCAACTACAAAAAAAGCACTTACTGTTCACGGTGCTTCTCTTGATATTGCCTCTCTTGTTGCTCATGCAGTTCGCACTGCTGAAGAAAGAGGGAACAAGATATGTGGTCTCTATTATGTCGAAAGTTACTGCCTTCAATTAAAATCTGGTCGAGTTGATGGTGTAGTTGAACCGATTATTACTAATAACAAAGCCGGAACTGTAAGAGTAGATGGGCGATTCGGTTTCGCTCAGTCGGCTTTTGCGGCAGGTTTCAATAAAGCGATAGAGGTAGCTCGTAACAATGGAATATGCGGCTACTCGGTTGAACACACACAAACTTGTACTTATTTAGGATATTTCACAGAGCAACTAGCCAAATCGGGAATGCTAGCTATAGGGGCAACCAATGCTTCTGCGGTAGTGGCCCCGCCGGGTGGTTCAGTACCTGTGCTTGGGACTAACCCAATTGCTATGGCAGTACCAGATGGTAAGGGAGGAATATCTTTCCAATTTGATTTCAGCACAAGCGCTATAGCGCTAGGTAAAATTACAATGGCAGCCGCTGCCAATGAACCGATCCCTCTTGGCTGGGCAGTCGATAAAGATGGAAATCCAACCACCAATGCTAAAGATGCTCTCGAAGGTTCCTTGCTCTCTACAGGTGGATATAAGGGTTATGGTCTTGGACTCATGGCAGAACTATTAGCTGGTGCATTAACCGGCTCGAGGTTGAGTGTCGAGGTTCCACCTTTGAAAACACCTGAAGGTGAACCTCATGATCTGGGTCAGTTCTACGTAGTAATTGATGTAGAAGCTTACGACGACAGGTTTCTGCAAAGAGTAGAAAAACTGGCTGATGTAATTGAATCACAACCAGGTGCCCGCCTACCTGGTGCAAATATTCCTACCCCTGATGAAGTTGAAGTTGATGATGTTTTATGGTCAACCATAAAACATCTTTCCAGCAACTAGAAATACTCTGGACCTAAAGAGGGTTCTTCTCGGATATTCGTATCATTCGAGCTGCATCCACCGGTAAAAGATTTTTTTCAGGTGGGGGTGAAATACCTTTAGAAATTAAAGAAGTTGTTAATTCATTTATAGTTCTGAAATTCAAATATCCTTTCATTCCTCTATGAACTACTGACCGAGAGTCAGCGACCCATAGTAACCATTCAGTTAAAAGTGGTATCTGAATAGTAATTCTTGCTTTTTTTCCAGAATGAGTCTCATATATAACCGGAGAATTCTTCCTGCGACTCCAAGCTTTTAAGTTTTTCTGAATTTCCTCTTCTTTTACTTTCAATTCTTTGGCGAATTTTTTCAAATTACCTTTACGTTCAATAAAACCCAAAGAGTCTGGCCTTGCCCCTGCTAGATCAACTAATTTAAACCATTGACTTTGGAGATCTGAACCTCGCATCCCGTAACTTCTGATCGCAACTTTTTTTTCACTAAGAACGCTTAGAACTGGAGCTCTGATTGAACTACCTAAGAGATCTGAAGGTGAACAAGAACCAAAGCGTTGAGCAGATTTAAATCTCTCGATCGCTAATTCTCGATTTTTTTCTAAACCTGCCATTACATAAGGTTACGACCTCATAGAAGACCACTGAGGGAGCCTCAAAATTAAACTATTTTTCAACAATTAAAAGTTAATTATTCAATCAAAAATTTTTAAGAATCACTCATAGCTTCTTGTGCGATA
This sequence comes from Acidimicrobiaceae bacterium, assembly GCA_002729765.1. Taxonomy (GTDB): domain Bacteria; phylum Actinomycetota; class Acidimicrobiia; order Acidimicrobiales; family MedAcidi-G1; genus MedAcidi-G1. Next base: position 3,151 of record PBYV01000074.1, on the reverse strand, counting down.
GGCCACCATTCTTCAAGCTGCATAAACGGTCCAGCGGAAATGAATTCAAGTAAACCCTTGGATGAAAGCTCAATTTCAGTTTTTACTGATGCGGCAGCATCTGGCCATCGAGTGATTGCAATACCAACTCCTCGTGCGAAATCTTGTCCTGCCATGACACTTTCTCCACCATTTTTTTCTAGTATTGCCCAAATTTCTGCCAAAAGTGCATTACCTTCATCAGCTGTCGTTGCTTCCTGCATCCTTGAACCAGGCTTTGTACTCACAATACTTGTGTAAGACATTTCTTTCCTTCCTAAAATTTTTTAGTAAATCAGGTATCACTAATTGAACCTGTCTAAAAAACTAGACGAAGAAAAAGAAATAATCGAATTAGTAATCGAACATATGTTCGATTACTATTTACCTATGGTTGACCTTCACTTAATAGATGGATCATGTGAAAATTGCATTCGACTATTCGCTGCTCTCGAAGAAACAATGAGAGAAACCGGGCCTATTGCAATTCTTTTTACTCCAGATGGTTCCATTGTCCTTTACATGGAAGAGCGTTTCCTGTTGAAAAACGAAACTCCCGAAAGAAGTATCACGCCTGGTAGAAATTTGCCTTCTCCAATAAATAAAGAGGCGAGAAGAGGGTCAAAAAAAACATCCAAAAACCGTATTAAAGTGCCTAACAGTAACTTTGAAATCATTTACAAAAAACGAGCGAGTAAAAGGAAAAATCCGCCCTAAAGGGGCGGAAAATCAACGAAGAAGTCACCAACTTAACACATATAAATTTTCAATGTCGGGTTGTGCTTATACTTATTTAAGATTCCTCAAGAAGCATTAACCTTCTAAAGGCATAACAAAAACACTTTTCTCCTTAGAGTCTTTGTCAACAACTTGTGCTTCTGTGGGACTCTCAACCCCTCTTTTCAAGAAACCAAGTGCAAAAAAATCATTATCAATAACTATTTCACTAGTAATGGTTCCGATTTCTTCACCACTATTTAAAAGGACACCTTGGCTTGCAGTAATCCCCGAAATTCCACTTATTCTCACAAGCCGGTACGGGGTTCCACCTTTACGACTATCCATACGTGCAACTAATTCCTGCCCGGTATAGCAACCCTTGGTGAAACTAACAGAAAAGTCAACTATTCCTAATGAGGCTGGGATCGTAGAAGTGTCAATTTCTTTACCCATTTCAGGGATACCAACTTTTATTCTCATCTGCGTCCAAACTGAATCGTCTACAAGAGTAAAGCTTTCAGAAAAACTATCGGATTTAAAAATATAGTCCGTAAATTCAAAGCCAAACCAAGAATACGGAATTGCGATACAGTCGACGAAATCATTCTCATTTAAAGAGTTTCCAATTTCCGTATAGAGAAAATAGTTTAGAATTTCGATTCTGCAATCAGTTCGCAACAAGAAGCGTTTGAGTCTAGCGATAACCAGCTCTCCATAGTTCTTATCTACATCAAGTAAATAATCGTTTTGGGTTTGACGAGTGATCCTTAGCCATGCATCAACTTTTCCAGATGGTTGAAGAAGAAATGTAAACCTCGATTCACCGTCTGACATTCCTTCGATATCTTGACTCAACTGGCCTTGCAGATAGTTTTCTGCTTCAGTTCCAGAAACTCTAAGAAAATCTTTTTCTCGCTTTACAACATATATTTTCGTTCTAGGTCGTTCAGTAATCGGAATCTTCCTTCAAGTAATTAAAAAAATAAAGTCAACTATACAATAAACCCATTTTAAGGCCTAAAGCCGTCTAGATATTCACCTAAAACGTCATGGAACCGCTGAACACGACCCTCTTGCCCCGCAAGTCTTACTCCACGGTAGCCGCGAGATGATAATCCTAGTTGTTGTCCAGCGCTTATCGCTAAATTGTGATCGGCAATTTCTCGGTTCATTAGCAAAAAGTAATCTAAAAAATAAGTAAATTGAAGGGAGTCTTTCGGATTCATTTAATTGCAAAATAGAATAGCTTTATGGTCTTGTGCCTAAAGAAATTAAGAACTTCACTAAAAGGGTAAAATATGACAAACCGAATTGGAATTATAGGCGGAGATGGAATTGGGCCAGAAGTTATAAACGAAGGCCTTAAAGTAATTAGTGCTTCTGGGGTAGCTGTAGAGACAGTTGACTATGATCTCGGAGGTGCGAGATACGAAAATGATGGAACGGTTCTGCCGGATAGTGTTCTAAATGAATGGAAAGATCTTGACGCACTTTACCTGGGAGCCGTCGGAACTCCTAATGTTCCTCCGGGAGTAATCGAAAGAGGACTTCTACTTAAAATGAGATTTGAGCTTGACTTATTCATAAACCTGAGACCTTTCAAGTTCGATGATAATAATATTGACTTTCAAGTAGTTAGAGAAAATACTGAGGGGCCATACGCAGGTGAAGGCGGTTTCCACAGATACGGAACTCCTTATGAGATAGCCACCCAAGGTTCAATAAATACTCGTCATGGAGTAGAGAGGGCTATTCGTTTCGCATTTAATCTGGCAATGAATCGAAAAAAACATCTAACAATGGTTCATAAAACAAATGTCATGCCTTATGCGGGCGACCTGTGGGAGCGAACTTTCAATGAAGTGGCAAACGAATTTAAAGAAGTTTCGACCGACTACAACCACTGCGACGCGGCATGCATATACATGGTCCAATCACCTGAACAATACGACGTCATAGTTACCGACAATCTGTTTGGAGACATTTTGACTGATCTAGGGGGGGCAGTTTCTGGCGGCATCGGATTGGCCTCATCAGCAAATCTTAATCCCGATAGAACTGGCCCCTCCATGTTTGAACCAGTCCATGGTTCGGCTCCAGATATAGCTGGTAAAGGAATTGCAAATCCTGTTGCAGCAATACTTTCAGGAGCAATGATGCTCGACTTCCTTGGTGAAAACGATGCAGCTCAAAAGATCACCAAAGCTTGCTATGAAATAAGCGATAAAATAACTGGAACTAGCGCAATTGGTGATGCCATAGCCCAGAATCTCTAAACAAACTAAACATGACAAACTCGGAAGAAACGAATACCAACAAAAAGCCACTGTCTAAAATTAGGCGTCAAATTGGCAAACATATGCAAAAATCAAATAATTATTTCTTTGACAACTTCTTCAAGTCCGACAACGCG
>PBYV01000073.1 GCA_002729765.1 Acidimicrobiaceae bacterium | reverse complement strand
TTTAACATTATTTATTTCAGATCCGACCAAATCACACAATTTGCCTTCAGCTGAATCTGGAGAGAAACGATCCCATTCTGTATCAACAGTCAAACCAACGTCTAAACGGAACTGGTCAATTTGATCTGACGACATCAGTGCAGAATGGTTCAGTGGATGTCCCGCCATAGGTAGACCCCAACCCTTGATTGTGTAAGCGAACACCACACTAGGTTTTTCCTGTTCATCGTCACAACGTTTAAAAGTGTCAATAAGTAATCCAAGATCATGGCCACCTAAATCAGTTACTAGACTACGCAGCTCCAAATCGTCATATAAGTCTAAGAGATTTTGAAGGTCAATTTCAGAAGATTCCAAAAGTTCTTCACGTAACTTATTACCGTCATACGAAAAAAGGGACTGATACCTCTCATTAGGCATTGAATCAATTAAAAAGCGAAGAGCATCACCTCCTGGCTTATCAAAAGCCTCCAGCAATCTCCTGCCATATTTAACTTCGAGAACTTGCCAGCCTGCATTTAAGAAAAACCCTTTCAAACGATTGACAGTCATATCAGGTACAACACGATCTAAACTCTGTCGATTCAGATCAACGACCATCGTGAAATTAGAAAGGCCTCGCGTAATCGGATCACAAATAGCTTCCCAAACATTTCCTTCATCCAACTCGGCATCTCCAACTACTGAAATAAAGCGTGAAGATGGAGCATCTCCAAAATGGGACTGAACATAACGATTTGTAGCAGCTGAAAAAAGAGGTGCAACTGCTCCTAATCCCACTGACCCAGTTGAGTAGTCGAAGACATCAGGATCTTTAGTTCTAGATGGGTACGCCTGTAGGCCACCAAATTCACGCAGCCTGTACAAATACGATTTGTCTAACTCTCCAGTTAAATATTTAATCGAATGAAAAACAGGAGAAGCATGAGGCTTAACGGCAACCTTGTCATCACCATTAATGTAAGCAAACCACAGTGCCGTCATAATCGAAACCATTGATGCTGAAGAAGCTTGATGTCCACCGACTTTTACGTCGACGTCATCCCTTCTATTTGCCCAGTCAATCATTCTTGTCGACAGCCAAAGAATTCGCTCTTCTACATTCTTAAGTGTCGACAAATTATCTTGAGTATTAAAATCGATCTTTGTGAAATGTTCTCTTACATTTTTATCCATAAACAGCTCTAATTAACTAATGTTGGCCATAACAAATGGCAAGTTTTAAATGAATCATAGATCCAGTATAAGTTTTTTGGAAACGTTTCCATGTGTAACATAATAAACATCACAAATGAAATCGACAATTCATTTGTCGCTACAGAGTCCGAAACAGAAGTTCTTAATTGTCAAAAAATTTCAAATAATTATTTCTTTGACAACTTCTTCAAGTCCGACAACGCGACTCGCTTTAAATAAAAGTGCATCATTTTTATCGAGTCGCATACCTTCAATTTCATTTAAGACACTGTCTAAATTGACAACTCGTGGATCACCGTAGAGTTCAGTTTCAACCGCTATCACTTCGATTCCTAATTCTTCGGCATGTCTTTTTACTTCTATATGCGCCATGGAGGTTTTCTCTCCTAATTCAGCCATGAGACCCAAGAAGGCTATTTTCCTGCCATTGCAGGGAAGTAGCGACAAAGAATCTATCGCTGCTTTCATCGAAGTCGGATTTGCGTTATACGTATCATTAATCACAGTTGTTCCATTAAGACCAGTGGCTATTTCCATTCTTAATGGTGATAGCTCGACGCGACTCAAACCTTCAGCCACCGCCTCGAGTGGTAGCCCCGAAGCTAAACCTACAGATGCAGCTGCCAAAGCATTGGGAATCATATGCTCACCAGCAACATTTAATTTAATTTCAGATCTACCCCATGGAGTCTCCATCACAAATGATGGTTTCAGATTTTTATCAAATTCCACAGAAGAGGCTCGCACTTCGCCTAGTTGACCAAATGTCAACTTGTGGGCTCGGGTTCTTGGAGACTGTCGCATCACTTCATCAACATCGGCGTTCAGCACAGCGCACCCTTCTGAAGGAAGGCGTTCTAGTATTTCCCCTTTTGTATTTGAAATTGAATCAAGTGAACCGAAGACTTCGGTATGAGACTCGACGACAGTGGTTATAACTCCGATGTCCGGATAGACCATTTTGGAAAGCTCTTCTATATCCCCCTCTTTTCTAGCCCCCATTTCAACTACCAGAAATGAGGACTTCTCCGGAGCGTTTAAGAGTGTTAAAGGGACGCCTATCTCATTGTTGTAAGAATTAAGACTGGCATGAACCTCTCCCTGCTGACTTAGAACAGCATTTGTCATGTCTTTAACCGAAGTCTTGCCTACAGATCCAGTTATACCCACAACTGGAACATGGGATGAAAAGCGCGCTGACTTGCCGAGTTGTGTCAAAGCAGTTGCGGTGTTCTCGACGCGTATGGATGTTCCTTCTTTTGGCTCTTGCTCAGTTAAGTACGCTGCAGCACCTAGTGAAAGAGCCTCGTCAATATAGATGTGACCATCTCTTTCTGAAATTAGTGGTATGAAAAGACACCCTGGTGTCACTTTTCGAGAATCCTGTGTAGCCACTTGTATTACTTTCTCTTCACCTTTTAGCTCGCCAGATGTGACGTGTGCTATTTGTGAAGTGGTGAATTCCATGTTTACATTCTTTCAGCAGTAAGTAGGACAGGTGGGTCACTTACAAATTTTTAAATTCTTTTGAACATATAGTGCCATCACCTCCACCTTTTCTTCTCCTAACATGTCAAAATGGACTCAAAGCGTTGTCTTCTTGTTTTATTTGGTGGTCGTAGCGCTGAACACAATGTCTCGTGTGTGTCAGCCCGTCATGTGATTGAAGCCGCAAACCCTGAACTCTATGAAGTCATACCAGTGGGTATAGACAAGAACGGAAACTGGCATCTCGCTGAAAAAGCTATTGAAGATCTTAAAAATAACGACCTCCAAGAAAGACTTGAACCGACTGGTCCGGTGTGGAATCCCATAATCGAGTTGGGGAAACTTAGTTCTGAAAAAAACCTTATTGTTTTCCCTCTTCTACATGGTCCGTTAGGTGAAGATGGGACTATTCAAGGACTACTCGAAGTAGTAGATGTGCCTTATATAGGCAGTGGAGTTTTAGGGTCTGCTTTAGCTATGGATAAAATTGCCACAAAAGAAATCCTGACCCATCACAAAATTCCACAAGCACTTTATCGAAGTGTACATTCCAAACTATTTGAAGATTTAGATAACGAAGGCATGGAATCAATGCTTTATGAATTATTTAATGAACTCGGGCAAATAGTTTTTGTTAAGCCTGCAAATTTAGGATCATCAATAGGAGTCTCCAGAGCCAATGACCATAATTCATTAAAAGGAGCTCTCGAAAAAGCTTTCGCTTATGACGAATGGGTGATTGTCGAAGAAGCCATAGAAGGAAGAGAGATAGAACTCTCTGTTCTGGGTGACCTAGTTCCTCAAGTCTCACCCCCAGGTGAGATAAAACCTATGGGTGATTTTTATGATTACGCTGAAAAATATCAAAATGACAGTGCTGAATTGATTGACGAACCAGATATTGAAGCGGGCCTTGTTGTTGAACTGCAACAAATAGCAGCCCTTGTTTTTTTATCGCTGCGTTGCTCTGGAATGGCGAGAGTGGATTTTTTCCTTCATCCTGAAAGAGGCCCAATACTTAATGAAGTTAATACCATTCCAGGCTTTACACCTATATCTATGTACCCGAGACTCTGGCAGAAAGCTGGACTTTCTTACTCAGGACTAGTAGATCGCCTTGCAGACATTGCGGTGGAAAAATTTTCACGAAAGCGTCGTAACACTGTTATTTAGACTTCAGATAATCAGGGTCTAAAGAAACTCTTAAGAACCTAATAAGCTCACGCCGTCTTATGGTCACAGGACGTAGTGCCTGCTCGATGCCAGCTGCTCTCAATACTTCAATTTCTGTAGCCAGTCCCACAACAGTTGAGTAGGCACTTAAAATAACCAGTCTTGGGTTGGTTCGACGCATTCTTCCAACTTCCATCTCTGATTGCATCCATAAAGTTCCTCTATCCATAAGTGGAGTCATTAATATCCTTAATCTTTCTGAACCAGCAGACCCTGGTCTACTTACCTCCCTCAAAAGGCCGAGCAGTAGTGGCTCACGTAAGGCAAGTCGAAAAATCATCCTTGCTAGCGCTTCAATTCTTTCCCAACCTTTCAATTCACTATTTAGAACTTCCTCGATTGAATTAATCAGATTCTCTGCCGCTCTCTCAACTACTGCATTTAATAAACCTTTCTTGGTTCCGAAGTGATAAAGAATAGTTTGCTTTCTTACTCCTAAAGATTTTGCAATAACGTCTAGTGAAGTGGCATCAAACCCAGATGTGCTGAAGGATTCCAGTGCAGAATCAAGAATTTTTTCTTTTGTTCCAAATTTTTCGTACTTTTCCATCGGATACCGTTTCTTATTACTTACCGTTTGGTAAGTTTAACTTACCAATTGGTAAATAATATTGATGATAAAGCAAAATTTATCCGGAAAACGGATAGCTATTACTGGGGCAACAGGCTTTCTTGGCACTGCTCTAGTCGAACGCTTACTCAGCTCCATACCTGACTGTGAGCTCGTCTTACTCGTGCGCCCAGGTAGAAGAGGTGCAGAAAAACGGGCAGAAAGGGACATCCTCCGTAACGATGCTTTTGATAATCTTCGTGAAAAATTAGGAAACGACGGTTTTAAGGAATTATGTGAAAAAAGAGTTACCGCAATATCAGGAGATGTAGGCGTAGATGGTTTAGGACTTGATGAAGACGGCCTTATTCAACTGGCTAAATGTGACTTGTTTATTCATTCCGCAGCAGTAGTCAGTTTTGATTCACCTTTGGATCAAGCAGTGGAAGTTAACCTCCTTGGACCAGTTCGTATCGCTCAAACTCTAAACGAACTTGCTGTCTCACCTCATCTTGTTTCTATATCCACTTGCTACGTGGCGGGAAGTAGAAGAGGAGCCGCACCAGAAGAACCTGTAGATTCTAGTCCATTCTTTGTTGATGTTGATTGGAAAATCGAAGTCGATGCGGCGAGGAGAACACGGCAAGAAACAGAAACTGCTAGTCGTACGCCTGAACGTCTGGAAGGATTCCGCAAAGAAGCTCGCGAAGAGCTAGGGGCAGCTGGTATTCCTGCGCTTGCATCAAAAACTGAACAATTGCGTTCACGTTGGGTTAACGACCGAATGGCAGAAGCTGGCCGTTCGCGAGCACACTCTTTGGGATTTCCCGATGCTTATGCCTACACGAAAGCATTAGGAGAAATTGCGCTTCGCGAAACTGCTGACACTATCCCTGTAAGCATTGTGAGGCCTTCAATTATTGAATCTGCCTTAGCGGAACCCTTCCCGGGATGGATAAGAGGTTTCCGAATGGCCGAACCTGTAATCATTTCCTACGCAAGGGGACTATTAAAAGATTTTCCCGGAATTCCCGAAGGAACAATCGACGTAATACCTGTGGATATGGTTACAGCTGCTATTTGTGCAGTTGCCGCAAGGGGGCCAGCTGAACAACCAGACATTGTTCAAATTGCATCAGGCAGCATCAACCCTCTCAGATACGGTCACCTCTTTGACATGATTCGCGCTTGGTTCACACTCCACCCTGTATACGACGAAATAGGTCAACCAATTGCAGTGCCTGGTTGGGATTTTCCCGGTATAAGTAAAGTTAGAAAGCAACTTGAAAGAGGCCAAACGCTTTTAAGTAAAACGCAAAAGGTTTTTGACCAACTACCTATTAGAGGCTCTAGAGCTGATGTAATTGCAAAACTCGAAGAACAACGCGATCAGATAGAAAAAGCCTTAGGTTACGTCGACTTATATGGAGCTTATGTCGAATGCCAAGCCATCTATGGCCTTGAAAGCCTTTTGAAACTTTGGGACTCTTTAGACGAAGAAGATAAGGACGATTTCTGTTTTGATCCTGGAATAATTGATTGGAATCAATACGCAAACGAAATTCACCTCCCTTCAGTAGTTAAAGCAGGCAGAGTTCCCATGAGTCCGCCTTCGAAAAAGGGACCTGACAGAGAAACACGTTTAAGAAATCAAATTCTTTCACCCGACCGTCATATCGCTGCTTTCGATTTAGAAAATACTCTTATTGCTTCAAACGTAGTTTCTTCTTTCGCGTGGCTCGCAAGCAGACGACTAAGCAGGGCTGAACGTATCCGGCTAGTAGTAAAAACATTGGCAGAAGTACCACAATTGCTCTCTTTGGACAAACAAGATCGAGGCGATTTTTTGCGTCATTTCTACAGGCGCTACGAAGGGGCTCCAATCTCTCAAATCTCTGAAGATTCAGCCGAACAATTTAGTGACCTTATACTTTCTAAATCTTTCCCCGAAGGGATCCGTAGAGTAAGAGAGCATAGAAATTTAGGACATAAAACTGTTCTAATAACTGGTGCTTTAGATTTCATAGTTGAACCACTCAAACCTCTTTTTGACGACATAATTTGCCCTAAACTTGGACACAATGGTGACTCTTATGATGGTCGACTAGTAGATGTACCACCTACAGGAGAATCCAGATACCAAGCATTAGCCGACTACGCTGCTGCGAATCAACTCGACTTGCGCGAATCAGTCGCTTACGCTGATTCTGCCAGCGACCTACCCATGTTGGAGGCAGTTGGTTTTCCAGTCGCTGTAAACCCGGAGGTTCGCCTCGCAAGTATCGCCAGAAAACGTGGGTGGCTCGTTGAAGACTTCAGCAAGTCGCCTGGAATAAGCAACAAGATTTTACCTTTAGCCCCTCATAGAGGTAGTAAAGCATGAAGGCACTTCGATTCAAAAGAAACATTCCGCGTTATGCAGCTGCCAAGATTGCCGGAAATATAATGCCAGGTTCTGGAGCAAGTTTCGGGCCTATAGACCTGATTCAAGAAGAAAACTCGGAATCACCAGGAAAAGATTGGGTAAAAGTCCGACCAAGACTTTCAGGAATCTGTGGTTCAGATCTAGCAACAGTAGATGGCAAATCAGCTCGATATTTTGAACCTCTTGTTTCTTTTCCCTTCACACCTGGACATGAGGTAGTAGGCAATCTTGACGACGACAGCAGGGTCGTACTTGAACCAGTTCTCAGCTGTACCAGTCGAAACATTTCGCCACCCTGCACCCCTTGCAGCGAGGGGAAAATAGGAAACTGTGAAAATGTGACTCTTGGTGAAATATCACCTGGAATTCAAACCGGTTCATGTCATGACACGGGGGGAGGTTGGGCCACCGAATTTTATGCGCACCCTAGCCAATTGCATTCCGTGCCTGATGAATTCTCAGACGAAGCAGCAGTAATGGTTGAACCAACCGCATGTGGAGTGCACGCTGCTCTAGCAGCAGAAATCCCAGACCAAGGAGTAGTCGCAATACTAGGAAGTGGAACTCTAGGACAAGTAACACTTTCAGCGCTAAGACATTTCACCAACCCAAAAACAATTATCTCAACTGCCCGCTACCCAGAGCAAAAGAGAGTAGCCACTCAACTCGGATCTGACATTGTTGTAAGTCCTGAAGAAATCCACCGTGCAGTCAGAAGAGCTTGTGGAACAAAAGCAATCACAAATGTTTCAGAAAAGGCTCCTAACGGTCGCGTGGACCGTCTGACCGGTGGTGCAGATGTCGTAATCGACTGTGTCGGATCTTCAAAAAGTATTAGTGACGCTTTATCTATAACAAAGCCAAACGGAAAAGTTGTCCTTGTAGGAATGCCCGCGACAGTGGAACTGGAACTAACCCCCCTATGGCATCGTGAATTACAACTAATCGGTGCTTACACCTATGGGACTGAAAAACTACCTGATGGAAAAACAACAAGCACTTTCGACCTTGCCTTTGAACTAGTGAAAACCGCAAAACTTGAGGAACTTGTCTCAGCTTGTTACTCACTTAATAACTATCAAGAAGCCTTAAAACATGCTGCCAACGCAGGTGTAAGAGGTGCCTTCAAGATTGTTTTTGATCTTAGAGACGAACGGGAGCAAAATATCAAATGAATACCGACAATAAAGAAACCTCACGCCCTTCCCCTAGACCAGGGTTTGTGTTAGATGTGGATAGAAATACTCCACCCATCGTTTTTCATCACGGGGAGAACTTCCATTTAGAGAAACTTCCTGCTGGAAGATCACGGGTTGTGTATCCGTCTGAACCGTTAGAAGGACTTCCAGATCCAGAAGGTGCGATAAAAGACGCCCTTTTGAACCCACTCGGTGATTCAGATCCACTCCCCTCTCTTCTTAAGCCAGGAATGAAACTTACGATTGCGTTTGACGACATTTCATTACCTCTTCCACCTATGCGTAAACCAGATATAAGACAGCGCATAATCGAAGCTGTACTGGACATGGCGGCGGAAGCAGGTGTAGACGATGTGCACCTTAT
>PBYV01000072.1 GCA_002729765.1 Acidimicrobiaceae bacterium | reverse complement strand
TAAGAAACCTGCAGCTAAGAAACCTGCAGCTAAGAAACCTGCAGCTAAGAAACCTGCAGCTAAGAAACCTGCAGCTAAGAAACCTGAGCGCAAACGTAAATTCGATAAGGCTTTTCTAGTCAAACAAAAGGAATTATTAATTAAGGAACGAGCTAATTATTTAGGCAGTGCGGAAACTCTTGAAGCAGAAGCAGATCAGTTACTAGAGTACAGGGATCCTGGCGATGTTCAGTTTGACGAAGAGTCAGGCAGGGGTGACACGTTGGCGGTTGAACGAGATCTTGACCTCGCCTTAAGTGCCCAGGCGCGTGATGCAGCTGATGAGATAGATGCAGCACTTGAGAGAATAAAAAATGGAACTTACGGGGTTTGTATGACCTCAGGTGGAGACATTCCGAAAGCGCGACTTGAAGCGATCCCTTGGGCTTCAGAAAGAGTTGAGTATAAAGCTGGAGGTTTGGGTCGACGCTGAAAGGCAGTTGAGGTTATGCAAATTAGGAAGTCTCTGACTGCAGTTCTTTTAGCAACCCTTTTATTGGATCAACTAAGTAAATGGTTGGCACTAGAACATCTAGAAAACGGAAAAGTCGTAAAGTTATTCTGGACACTTCAAATCCGTTTGGTTCGTAACGCGGGAATATCATTTGGCAAAGGTGCCGAACTGGGACCATTGGTATCAGTTGTTGTTTTTCTTGTAATCGTACTGTTGGTTAAAGTTGCAATGAATTCGAAGGATCGCCGAACTTCACTGCTTTATGGTGTGATCATCGGTGGAGCATTGGGGAATTTAACTGATCGCATTTTTCGCAAATCAGATGGCTTTTTAAGAGGTGAAGTAGTTGACTTTATTGACTTTCAGTGGTGGCCTGTCTTCAATATTGCGGACTCAGCAGTAGTAATTGGTTGCTTGTTGCTTGTAGCAAATGGATTGTCAAATGAACGAGTTTAATGAAGTCGTTCATGACTCTTTAGAAGGTGAACGGCTCGATCGTTTAATTGCGTTTATAGGAAATATAAGTCGGAGTGAAGCTTCAACTCTTATTCGAGATGGCGAGGTTCGCGTCAATGGAGAATCGATTACACGTCCTTCATTCAAAGTCTCGATTGCAAACCAGATTGAGTTTTCAATACAAGAACCTGAAATGAATCCCGAGATTGAAGCAGATTCTTCAATTGATTTTACAGTTATACATTCTGATCCTGATTTTTTAGTGGTCGATAAGCCTGCAGGTCTGGTAGTTCACCCCGGAGCTGGTAATTCCTCTGGAACCTTGGTTAATGGGCTTTTAGCAATGACTCCTCAAATTAGAGAGGTAGGGGAAAAAACTAGACCAGGCATAATACACAGGCTTGATAAAGGGACTTCAGGTCTCTTGCTTGTTGCTAATACAGCAGATGCTTATCAGTTTTTTGTTGATCAGTTATCCCAACATAAAGTAAGGAGAATATACCAAGCTTTAGTTTGGGGAGTTCCTGAAGGGCCAGAGGGAATTATTGATGCCCCTATAGGAAGATCAAGTAAAAATAGAAAAAAAATGGCAATTGTCTCAAATGGAAAATTAGCCAAAACTATTTACTTCGTGAAGGAAAGTTGGCATTCCTCGAAGGTTTCGTTATTAGATCTAGAACTTGAGACTGGTCGAACTCATCAGATCAGGGTTCACCTCTCATCGATTGGCAACCCTGTCGTAGGTGATGAAATTTACGGAGGTAATAGAAAAAATTTCACTCTCAGAAGACAGTTTCTACATGCCTGCAAGTTATCTTTCGAACATCCACGCACAGGTAGTATCTGTGAATTTGAATCTCCTTTGCCAGATGATTTAAAGAACGTATTAGCGGACCTTGATAAGAATGATAAAAGTTAATTTGATAGCGGTTTTCTTCTAGTTGGGTTACTTTTAATATCCATGGAACCTGTATTGCCCGACTATTCGGACTGTTGCGTAAACAGATTAGTACCGGCTCTCTTGGGGACTTCAGATCCTCCTTCGTGCTTCTCAGAGGATATCTTTTTAGCGAAGACTGTTGTACTTCTAGTTCTTGATGGATTGGGCTGGCAACAGTTTCAAGATAGTAAAGAAATTTTTACATCTCTATCTGAGTTTTCTGGAAATTCTATAACGACTGTTGCACCTAGCACAACGGCAGCGGCTTTAACTTCGATAACTACTGGAGTGCCTCCCGGTGAGCACGGAATAGTGGGATATCGAATACCTGTAGAGGGAGGAATCTTAAATTCTTTAAGATGGTCAACCGGAAACAATTCGTATAAGCCGGACCCTCATGAGTTTCAATTGAAACCGGTTTTTGAGAATCAGCAACCTAAAGTAGTAACTTCTGCTGCTCACGAAGGATCAGGTTTCACCAAAGCTCATTTAAGAGATTCCAGATTTTCTGGATATGGTAACCGCTCTGAATTGATCGAATTAATTGTTGATTCTGTTAAAAAATCCGAACCGTTTATTTATGCCTACTGGGACGGAGTAGATCGCATTGCTCATGAGTTTGGTTTTACTGATAGATATTTCACTGAACTTGAGGAATGTGATCTTATGGTTGCCGAACTATTACGACGCTTGCCATCAAACGTAGCTTTGATAGTTACTTCAGATCATGGTCAAGTGGAGGTAGGTGACCGAATGATAGAACTTACAGATGATTTAAATGATCTACTTTCAAAGCAGAGTGGAGAAGCAAGGTTTAGATGGTTGCACGCACTGGATGGAAGTGAGCAGGATTTGCTTCAAATTGCGAAAGAGACATTTGAAGATGTCGCTTGGATCATGTCAAAAAAAGAAATTATTGATGAAGGTTGGCTTGGCTCTCTAGTTGATAGAACAGTTGAGGCCCGTTTAGGTGATGTAGCTCTAATAGCACGTGAGAAAATAGGATTCACTGACCCTGCTGAAAAGATGCCTTTTAAACTTATTACAAGACACGGTTCTTTAACGAAAGAGGAGATGCACGTACCTCTTTTGTCTGCTGTCACCTGAGTACTGTTTCTTGGCCTAAAGTCTGATTGAAGAAGGAGAAAAATGACAGAAGCTTTAGAACCTGAAGTTCTAACTGAAGACAAGGGAGAAAAACAGAACGAGTCTGTTGAACAGCCAGCGAAAGTTGTACGAGTCGGCACTATGATGCGCCAACTTTTAGAGGAGGTTAAATCCTCACCTTTGGATGATCAAAGCAGGGGGAGACTAAAAGAGATATATCAATCCTCTATTACTGAGTTGGGTTCTGCTTTATCCGATGACTTAAGAGATGAACTTAATCGACTTGCTTCTCCGTTCGGAGGTGAAACCTCTCCCAGTAATGATGAACTTCGTATAGCTCAGGCTCAGTTAGTGGGATGGTTGGAAGGTTTGATTCAAGGGATACAAGCAGCTATGTTCGCCCATAAATTCATGAATGACCCGCAAGTAGAAGACCTAAAGCCTGGAATGCTAAACCCAGGAGACGAGGACAAACCTGATTTGGGTGATGATAGACCAGGGAATTATTTGTAGAACTTATGACTGGATCCTTCACTCATCTTCATGTTCACACAGAGTATTCACTTCTGGATGGAGCAGCGCGCATCGGAGAGTTGGTTAAAGCTGCATCAGATGACGGTCAGAAAGCTTTAGGTATAACTGACCACGGAAACATGTATGGAATTTTGGATTTTTACCGTGCATGTAGAGATCATGATGTGAAACCAATTATCGGCACTGAAGCTTACATGGCACACGAAACTCGCTATGAGCGTTTTTCCCGGAGAGGGCGTATGGACGATTCCGGTGGAGAAACTGACACAGGACAGAAAATCATGTACCACTTAACTCTCCTGGCTGAAAATAATGTTGGTTACAAAAATATGATTCAGTTAGCCAGCCGTGCTTTTTTGGAGGGTTACTACTACAAACCTCGAGTTGACTGGGAAGTTCTCGACAATCATAGTGAAGGGGTCATTGCGACGACTGGTTGTTTGGGGGGTCATGTTTTACAATCACTTGTACGTGATGATTTTCAAGGTGCTGTGGACAAAGCTGGTCGACTCCAAGAGATATTTGGAAAAGGCAACTTGTTTGTCGAATTGCAAGATCACGGACTCCCAGAACAACTTAAAACGAATCCTGATCTAGTTAACTTGGCCAAACAAATAGGGGCTCCGCTGGTTGCTACTAATGATTCTCACTATGTAAAGCAAGAAGACTCCCATTCGCATGACGCACTACTTTGTGTCCAAACAGGTTGCGTGATGAGCGACCCTAACCGTTTTAAATTTCACGGAGATCAGCATTACCTTAAATCAGGAAATGAGATGAGGCGCCTCTTCAGCGAAACACCAGAGGCGTGTGACAACACACTCGCAATCGCTGAACGCTGCAATGTAGAAATCGAATTCGGAAACCCACAATTGCCTGATTTTCCACTGCCGGATGGATTTGATTCTGCCGATTCTTATCTTTCTCACTTGACGTTAAATGGCGCTAAGGGACGTTGGGGAGAGACGTTATCGGATGAAATTTCAGACCGGATAGTTTACGAACTCAAAACTATAAGCGACATGGGTTTTTCTGCTTATTTTTTAATCACGTGGGATTTAATACGCTACGCGCGTGAAAGAGGAATAAGAGTGGGTCCTGGCAGGGGTAGTGCGGCTGGGTGTGCAGTTGCATTCTCTCTCGGTATTACTGATTTGGACCCAATAAAATATGACTTGCTTTTTGAGAGATTCCTTAATCCTGATCGAATAAGCATGCCTGATATAGATATGGATTTTGATTCTAGATACAGGGATGAATTGATACGTTATGCGGCAGATAAATATGGTCGCGATCATGTAGCTCAAATTGTTACTTTTTCTCAAATAAAAGCGAGGGCCGCAGTTCGTGATGCGGCAAGAGTATTAGGTCACCCTTATGCAATAGGTGACCGAATTGCCAAAGCGATGCCTCCATTAGTATTAGGTCGCGACACACCAATATCAGCTTGCATGGAGGAAATCGAAGGATATGGCGATGGTTATAAAATGGCTGCCGACCTACGAAGTATGTACTCTGCGGATCCAGATGTTAAGCAAATAGTCGATGTGGCTCGTGGACTGGAAGGGCTCAGGCGTCAGGACGGAATTCATGCAGCAGCAGTTGTAATTACAAAAGATCCGCTGACAGATTATTTGCCGATTCAAAGAAAACCGGAATCAGGACAGGAACCTGATGAAGCTCCGATAGTCACGCAATATGACATGCATGGTGTAGAGGATCTCGGGCTCTTAAAAATGGATTTTTTGGGTTTGCGAAATTTGGATGTTATTACCGACACCCTCACTTTAATTAAATCAACTCAAGGTTTCGACTTAGATATTGACAAGGTCGACTTGGATGACAAGAAGACATTTCAGATGCTTTCTAAGGGCGATTCGATAGGAGTATTCCAATTGGAGTCGGGTCCTATACGAAGTTTGATGCGTTCCTTGAATCCAACTTCATTTGATGATGTGGCTGCGCTTGTAGCTCTTTACCGTCCGGGTCCTATGGCAGCAAATATGCATAATGATTTTGCTGATAGAAAAAATGGGCGTAAAAGTGTGACTTATTTTCATGAAGATGCAGAATCTCTTTTAAGTGACACCTACGGACTGATGATTTACCAAGAGTCTGTAATGCGAGTAGCACAGAAATTTGCTGGATATTCGCTTGCTCAGGCTGACAACTTAAGAAAAGCCTGTGGAAAAAAAGACCGGGCTTTAATGAAGAAAGAAAGAGAAGGGTTTTTAGCCGGCTGTAATAGAACAGGCTATGACGCTTCTTTAGCGGAAGAGTTGTTTGAAATCATTGAGCAATTTGCGGACTACGCATTCAACAAAAGTCATTCGTATGGTTATGGGTTTGTTGCTTATCAAACGGCTTTCTTGAAGGCTAATTATCCCGTGGAGTATTTGGCAGCCTTGTTGACGAGTGTTAAATCGAACTTAGACAAGGCCGCTGTCTATTTGAATGAGTGCCGATTGCTTGGTGTGGAAGTAACTGTTCCAGACGTGAATTTGGCGCACAGTGCATTCGCTCCAATTCCTAATCTGAGTACGGATGGAGATAAAGGGAAGATTGTTTTTGGTTTATCTGCAGTTCGTAATGTTGGGGAAGGGTTGGTGAATTTAATTGTCGAAGAACGGAATGAAAATGGCCCCTTTGAGGATTTTTACAATTTCTTAGAACGCTGCGACACTTCAGTATTGAATAAAAGAACAATGGAGTCGCTTATTAAAGCAGGAGCTTTTGATAGTTTTGAACATCCTCGACAAGGCCTACTGCAAGTGCACGAGGAACTTATAAGTCTTACAGTGTCTCGACGTCGAGAACACGATATGGGTGTACTTTCATTATTTGGTGATGCAGAAGGTGAACCAGTTTTCGATGAACGACCAGTGATACCTGAATTGGAATTTGAAAAGTCCCAGAAGCTTATTTTTGAAAAGGAAATGCTGGGTTTATATGTTTCTGACCATCCACTGAGAGGTTATGAAAATGCACTGGCGCGTAAAACTGACTCGAAGATTGTTGAGCTTCGCGAATTGGAAGACGGAGGGTTTTTTACTGCTGGAGGAGTGGTAACTAATCTTTCAAAGCGTTGGACGCGTCGCGGTGATTTGATGGCAACGTTTGATCTTGAAGACTTAACTTCTTCAATTGAAGTGATGGTTTTTCCGAAATCTATGACAGAGCATGGGCATAAGTTGCTTGACGACTCTGTACTTCTCGTTAAAGGTCGACTGGACTCAAGAGAGGATTCACCTAAGTTGATTTGCTCAGAGTTGGAAACTTTTGAGATTTCGAGTGCTGATTTGAGTCAGTCAATTCAAGTGGCTTTACCTTTAGAGAAAGTTGATGAGATTACAGTTCTTGAAATCAAGAAACTTTTGAGTAATTATCCTGGAGATGTGAATGTTTTTTTCCGTCTTGGAGATCGACAGTTACTTAGACTCTCTGATGATTTTTGTGTTGACCCAAGTAATGGACTGATTGCAGAGTTGCGCATTCTACTGGGAGTTGATTCAGTTTCTTTCATTTGATTTCGAAGAGTTTTAAGAACTAACTCGTTGGGGTTGGGATAGGGCATAGTATCCGGCAGGATGGAAGACCTGCTGATACGAGAAATTTTCAGCAGGTTACTTGTTTTTAGAGACTAATTATTGGAAACGGGGGCTGGGTTTCGATGACTATAGAGGTCGAAACAAAAGATTGCAGCATGCTAGGTGATGCTGAACTTGAAGAGATGACGGAACTCTGTGCTGAGGGGCCTAATTCGTTCGGAATAGGATTAATTTCGAAACAAACCGAAGAATGGGTCTTGTGTACGACCACACGTGAAAACGGTCGATTGAAAGGCTTCTCTTTTTTCACCCTAGAGAGAATTGGTGGAACTCCAAGTGTGATCATAGGTCTCTCCTCAATAAGTAGAACAAGTAAAAGAGATACAGTTTTAAAAGCCATTGTTACGGAACATCTTCGTCGTGCAGTTTTGGCATTTCCAGACGAAGATGTTGTTATGGGGGCACGTTTGAACGACCCTTCTGGCTTCGAAGCATTCAAATCTTTAACAGGAGTAGCTCCCGCTCCTAACGGTAAAGAGACTGGTGAAGATCGAGCATGGGGCAAAAGACTTGTTAAACGATATGGCATGTCCTCTCTTTCTTATGACGAACACAGATTCGTTGCAAAGGGATCTGATGAAACTGCATGTGTTATAGATCACACAAGTCTTAAACCGGAAAAATTTGATCCTGATGTAACGGCCTTTTTTAAACCACTTAATTTGAAGCGTGGAGATGTGCTAATTGCGTATGGTTGGGCGATGGCTGAAGACCTCGAAAAGTTGGTCTAACAGTTCTACTAAAAATTCAGTCACAGAGACATTAAATAGAAGGAAATCTTGCCGCTCCTTTCTTGACTGCAAACTCCCAGATGGCCTTATTCTTGACCTAATTGATAAGGCACGCCGGACTCCAACAGCTGGCAATTCCCAGGGCGTCGAATTTCTTGTATTGGATGAGAAGTCGCTAGTAGAGGATTTTTGGAGAGTTTCTTTTTCAGAGAAAGACAAAAGTACTTTTTCTTTTCCTGGATTATTAAGAGCACCTGTTTTGGTGATCCCATTTGGTGTTCCTTCTAGATATATCGAACGATACAAAGAGAATGATAAGAACTACACGAATCTGGGTGAAAACACAAAAGAATGGAAAGTCCCGTATTGGTTAACTGATGCTGCCTTCGCGACTATGGCGCTTCAACTGTTAGCAATTGAAAACCAGTTAGAGACTTGCTTTATTGGTTTATTTGACCGAGAGGAACGAATAAAAGAAACTTTTTCGATTCCTAAAACGTATGAAGCTTTAGGAGTATTAATTTTGGGGTATCCAGATACCGAACAAGTGACAGTTGGGGGTTCACAAAAGCGTAAAAGAAGACCTCTGAGCGAAGTGGTGCATCTGGGTGCTTGGCAGCCTCCACTGTGAAAAATATTGGTTATCTTCGATATGATCGTTTTTAATGAGTGACTTAACGAAAGGAAGCGGTGGTTTCTGAATGAGTGAACAAGTTCCTATTGTCGATTACTTAGTGTTGAACGGATCTCCCTATTTGGAGGTAAATGAATGCGGTAACTGTTCTGCCAGGTTTTTCGATAGACGAAATGCATGTGCTTCATGTGGCGGCACTGATTTTGACAGGATTCGTATATCAAATGAAGCAGTTTTAACGTCGTTTAGTATTGTGCATAGAGCAGCTCCTTCTGTTCCGGTTCCATTTGTATCAGCAATAGTGAAGACAGATGATGGAACTTCGGTGCGTTCGAATGTAATTGGTCTTGATGACCCAATGGATGCGGAACTAGGTATGGATTTAATTCTTAAAACTTATTCTTGTGGCACTGATGATGATGGAAAAGAATGTATAGCGTTCGGTTATGAGCCTGTTTAAAAAGAAGATTGGAAAGAGGGAATAAAATGAGTGGTGATTCGATTTGGATAATTGGTGCGAGTATGACGAAATTTGCACGTTATGAAGATCAGGACGCAGTTGATTTAGCCTCCACCGCGAGTTTGGACGCTATGGCTGATGCCGGTGTTTCGATTCATGATATGGATGTATTGGCTGCTGGCACACTTTTTCAAGCAAGCACGAGCATGGGGCAGCGAATTCAAAAACAGATAGGACAAACTGGTATTCCTGCTTATAACGTTTCAAATGCTTGTGCTACTGGCGCCACAGCAATTCGAACTGTTTACCTTTCAATAAAAGCTGGTGAGGCGGATATGGGAATTGCTATTGGTGTAGAACAGATGGGCAAAATGGGCCTGTTGTCTGGTGCTACGAAGTCGGAACGTAATGTGTTTGAACCTTCTGGTCGTTACGGCGCAGTAATGGGAGTAGATGGTTTTCTTGGAACGGAAACAATGCCGGGTGTTTTTGCTCAAGCAGGCATGCAATATGCGTATGAAAATGATGGAGTCGGTTTCGAACAGTTTGCACGCGTGGCATATAAAAACCACAAACATTCGACTCTCAATCCGTTGGCTCAGTATCAGAAAGAATTCTCGATGGAAGAAGTAATGGGTGCACCGGTTCAGAGCTATCCAAACACATTATTGATGTGTTGCCCTACGGGTGATGGTGCTGCAGCAGTGATACTCGTTTCAGAAGAAAAACTCCGGTCTTTACCGACAGAAACTCAAAAAAGAGCCGTAAAGATTTCTGCATCAGTTTTGACATCTGACCCATATGTCGAAAGCGGACAGGTTCAGCCTGACGTTAATACTCTTACAAAAAATGCGGCTTCGCAAGCATATGAAATTTCCGGCATAGGTCCAGAAGATCTTGATCTCGTCGAGTTGCATGATTGTTTCGCTACGGCTGAATTGATTCATTATGACAATTTGGGCTTATGCGAACCTGGTGGAGCGGGAGATTTTATTGACTCTGGAAAGCCATTCAGAGATGGAAGCATGCCGGTAAATGTTTCTGGTGGTTTAATCTCGAAAGGTCATCCGATAGGAGCTACTGGAGTAGCGAACGTTTTCGAAGTTGCTACGCATCTGAGAGGTGAAGCGGGAGACAGACAAATCGAAGGAGCTAAAGTAGGTCTTGCTCATGTGATTGGTCTTGGTTCTTCATGTGGTATTCATATTTTAGAAAAAGCTTCCTGAGAAATTCGAGAATCAATAGAGCAGAATGTCCAATAAATGGATTTTAGGCGCACGCCCTAAGACTTTACCTGCGGCAATAGTGCCAGTTTTACTTGGAACTGCTGCCTCATTTGAAGAAGAATTCTCTCTTTTTCCTGCAATTTTGTGTTTAATTGTCTCACTTGCCTTACAGGTAGGTGTCAACTATGCCAATGATTACTCAGATGGGGTAAGAGGTAATGATGGTCCTGCGCGTACAGGCCCAACTCGGTTAGTTGGTGGAGGACTAGCTTCAACTTCTGAAGTGCTTAAAGCATCGTTGATTATGTTTGTGATTGCTGCTTTATCGGGTGTTTGTCTGGCGATAATTACGACACTTTGGTTTATTCCAATTGGTCTTGCTTGTTTTTTGGGAGCCTGGTTTTACACAGGGGGATCAAAGCCTTACGGATATAGGGGTTTCGGAGAAGTATCGGTATTTGTTTTTTTTGGATTAATCGCAACGAATGGAAGTTTTTTTGCCCAACTGGAAAAATTCGCGATTCAACCTTTTCTTTTGAGTTGCGTTACCGGATTGCTATCTTGCGCTCTTTTGACCGTTAATAATTTACGTGATTATGAAAATGACAAAAAAGTTGAAAAACGCACCCTCTCCGTTTTGATAGGAGAAAAAGCAAGTCGAAATTTGTTTGGATTGATGGTTATCACAAGTCTCTTTCTAAGTTTATTGGTTTGCTTATGGCATGTTTGGGTGATGCTAGTTTTAATAGCTATTCCCCCTCTCTATAGAAGCATCAGGATTGTTTATAAGGCAAATGACATTACAAGTTGGAATAATGCATTGAAGTCTGTAGGGATTTTGCAAATTTCCTTTGGAGTTTTATTGACGGTGGGACTTTTGATCTCTTCTTAATCTTTTGGTTTTTCTGCAACGAGCAGCTGAGCTATTCCACCAGTAAGTCGAATTTTTTTAACTTTACTGAGCCCAGCTCCTTCAATCATTTTGATAATTTCATTTTCTTCAGGTAGATACACAACAGAACGTGGAAGGTAACTGTAAGCATCTTTATCTGAGAATAAGCCCCCTATGAATGGCACAATTTTGTTGAAATAGAAAGAATGGCCCATTTTCATGTAACGATTCTCCGGTTCATCCACTTCTAGAAGTGCTACTCGTGAGCCTGGTTTCAATATTCTTGCAACTTCGTTCAAAAATGGGTTTATGTCAAGAAAGTTTCTAAGCGCAAACCCGCAAGTTACCCCGTCTACTGATGAATCGTGTATGGGTATTTTTAAAGCGTCACCATTAATCAGTGGGGCATTTGAATTGAAAGAATTCAACATTCCGCGTGAAAAGTCCATTCCAATGGCTTTCATTCCAGCCTTGTGCAACGAGTCGCACAGGTCACCTGTGCCACAGGCGACATCAAGAATTTTCCCCCCTGAGTGAGTGTCAATCTGTTTAACGGTTTTCTTACGCCACTTTGTGTCTAAGCCAAAGGTGATGATTCGATTTAAAAGGTCATAGCGTGGCGCGATTCGATCGAACATTTTTCTTACAGTTAGTTCCTTTTCGGAAAAAGTTGGAAGAGTTGGTTTCATTCGCGATTGTTTCATCAGTTGAACCAGAT
Source organism: Acidimicrobiaceae bacterium (assembly GCA_002729765.1). Classification (GTDB taxonomy): domain Bacteria; phylum Actinomycetota; class Acidimicrobiia; order Acidimicrobiales; family MedAcidi-G1; genus MedAcidi-G1. Next base: position 7,951 of record PBYV01000072.1, on the reverse strand, counting down.
TTTTTGATACTCACGGCTTAGTGGATGGAGAAGGAGTGCTAAGAGAGCGACAGGAAAGACAAGTGAAAAAATTATGTATGTGAAACCAACGTCTTGAGAGGTTAGCCGCATCAATATGGAAAGGAAAGATGCACCTACTCCAAGCTTCCAAGCAATTTTTTTGTCGTTTGCTATCCCATATCCTGCTAAGAGCATTCCGGCTCCTATTAGAGCGAAAAATGTTCCCCTAGCAATGTTGAATACACCCTCTATATAGAGCAGCACAGTTCCAAGATAAAGAGTTTGAGTTTGGTACCTGTTTACCCAGCGTCGAGTTTGCAATGTTCATCCTTATTTATAGACAGTTTGTTTAGATGGTCTATACAGATTACTTGTTCCATGAGTTATCTTGACGTATAACTCGTTGGAAGCAACGGTTGGTTGAAAGATGTTCAAAACCAAGCGAATTATAAGTTTTTAACGCCGGATGATTGTCGGATTCAACGTACAGGAAAACTTCTCGAATTTTTTTCTTCGACATCCATTCTAATCCTGCTAAAGCTAATTGACGGCCGAGTCCTTGGCCTTGCAGGAGCGGGTCAACTGCAATCACAAATATTTCTCCTTTTAACAATTTTGATTTATCGCAACAAGTGCAGGAAAGTCCGTGAACTTTCATCCAGCAGAATCCTTTAAGTTCACTATCGGTCTCGAGGATTCTAAAATCTTCATTCGCGTACCATGCTTCGGATTGTGTTTCCTTTAAGCTTTTTTCGGTCATTCCGCTTTGTTCAGGATGCCAATGAAAAGCAGCGTTATTTATACGAATTATTTCGGCATAGTCACTATTAGCAAATTCACGGGTATCTATTTCAGGTGGAATAGCCGGAATGTGCCTAGATAGTATTTTTAGGTCGCGACAAGGTGAGTATCCAGCTGAAATCGGTATGTCATCATCTTGGGTATTTACATTTTCTATCCAGTATTCAATAATGCCACCGCCGGAAAGAGAAACAGTATGAGCAGCTGCTTCAAGCATACGACGAGATCTTTCTTCGTTGCTTTCGAGAATCTCAAGTTCAAGAAGCCAAGTATTCTCTTCGTTTTCCGTCTTCCCAACGTTCTTCTTAGTCAAGCTAGCATTATCAGTTCCGTCGGAAACCAGTAATTTTTCCATAAATCAGAATGCTACTGGAGAGAATGAAAGACGATACGGTTTGAGTATGGGGAGACCGAGATCGCCGAAGGGCAGAGCACAAGAATCTCACAGAAGATTAGGTTTTGAATATCCTGATGCAAAGTGTGAATTGGATCATAAAAATCCGTTTGAATTACTTGCAGCCACAATTTTGTCAGCTCAGTGCACGGATAAAAGAGTGAATATGGTTACTCCGAAACTTTTTGATGAATATCCTGATGCTGAAAGTTTGGCTGAAGCTAGTGAAATCAGTGTTCAGGGGATTGTTAGATCAACTGGATTCTATATTAATAAAACCAAAAGTCTTTTAGGTATGGCTCAAGCGTTAGTGGATAACCATGATGGTGTGGTCCCTTCATCAATGGAAGAGTTAACCGCATTACCAGGAGTAGGTAGAAAAACAGCGAATGTTGTGAGGAGTGTTGCTTTAGACCTACCTGGTTTGCCAGTAGATACTCATGTGGGACGTTTGTCGAGGCGTATTGGAATTACTGAAGAGACGGACCCAGTAAAAGTGGAAATGGAATTAAATCCCATGGTTCCCGCATCTGAAAGAGGTTTGTTTAGTTTGAGATTGATTTTGCATGGAAGGCGAGTATGTGCCAGTCGAAAACCTGTCTGTGAAGAGTGTTCTTTGAGTGATTTTTGTTTAAGTTCACAAATTTGAATGTTCAATTTGGTAAAAAATTTTCGATACGTGTAATTTTAATTATCCGGGTACCGCAACCCGGTTTGGCGAGAATCGGGTTCCCGCCACCCGCCTCGCTTGCTCAGCGCCCTTAAGGGGCGCTGAGCTTTTTATAGGCCTTTTGATAGATGTTCTAATTCTCTTAGTGCTCCACGAAGGTGACGTTCGGTCTCGAGTAGATTTCGATTACTTGCATTTAGCTCATCCTCGGAAGAAGACTGATCGTTTATCTCGATTAATGCGGTCAGCAAAGATTCAACTTGAGTTTTAAGTGAAGACAGCTCGGCTTTAGAAATTATTTGCATACACAAGTTTGGTTCAGTTCAGAAAAATTTACAACAAGATAAATCGTTACATTTCGCACCTACCTACGAGGTAGCGTTATGTAATGCTCAAAAAAATCGATTTTAGAGGAAAAAGTAGAGATCAGGCTTCTTTGATGCCTCACCTGCCTGAGATTGATGAGCTGCCGATTGAACCTGTAAGAGACATAATTAATCAAGTTCGAGAGTCAGGTGATCAAGCATTACGTGATCTAACTAAAAAGTTTGACGGCTTTCTACTTGAAGATTTAAGAGTGAATGAAAGAACTATAGAAGAAGCATACGACGCAGTTCCTAAAGGATTTAAGGATGCTCTTAATGCTTCAGCAGAAGCGATTATTCGGTATCAGAAAACTCAATTAAGTGAACGAAAAATGCTCGATGATAACGGCTTGATTGTAGAGACCTTCCAAAAGCCTGTTGCTAGTGCTGGATGCTATGTTCCTGGTGGCTTAGCCTCATATCCCTCGACTTTATTGATGACGGCGTTGATCGCCAAGGTAGCTGGTGTGGGAAGAGTTGTAGTAACTGTTCCTCCCTCTAGCGAAAAAGGAATTTCAACTGAGACCCTTGCAGCTGCTTTTGTAGCGAAGGTGGATGATGTGCATCCAATTGGAGGGGCGCAAGCGATCGCAGCGCTTGCCTATGGGACAGAATCTGTAAAACCTGTCAACGTCATAGTTGGCCCTGGAAATGTTTATGTTTCATTGGCTAAGCAAGAAGTTGCTGGGAAGGTTGGAGTTCCTGCTTCATTTGCGGGACCTTCAGAGATAATGGTGCTTGCAGATTCAACTGCGCCACCGAAATTTGCGGCAGTGGATCTTGCAGTGCAAGCTGAGCACGGCCCGGGAGGTAAGTCTTGGTTAGTAACTACAGATGAAGACTTTGCGTCTGCAGTGATAGACGAATTGGATATTTTAGTGGCGAATTCTTCACGTGGCGAAAGCATCAAGGCAACTTTAGAAACTGGTGGCTATTGCGCACTTGTTGAAGATATCGATTCGGCAGTAGAAATAGTGGACGCAGTTGCTCCGGAACATTTACAAATTATGTTAGCCAATCCAGAAGAGGTGGCAAAGAAGGTGTCAAATGCTGGAGCAATTTTTTGTGGTAATTGGTCTCCCGCTTCTTTAGGGGATTATCTAGCAGGACCAAGCCATGTGCTACCGACAGCTGGGAGTGCAAGATTTTCTGGAGCACTAACTGTGAGCGACTTCATGCGGGATATACACATTGTTTCAAGTTCTGAAAGCGCATTAAGGCGAATAGGCCCACATATTGTTAATTTCGCTACTGCTGAAGGTCTTGAAAGTCATGCAGATTCGATTCGTTTGAGAGGAATAGGAAATGAATAAGGTCCCTTCATCACGTGAAGATCTTGAGATTCTGGAAGGGTATTTTTCCCCACAATTAGATGTCTCAGTAAAGCTCAATACAAATGAAGCTCCCTTTCCTCTTCCCGAAACTTTCATTCGAGAGCTTGGATCTGAGATCAATAAATTGGAGTTGAATCGTTACCCAAGCCGTTCAGCGAGTGAATTATGTGCGGCTATCGCTTCTAAAGAACTCCTGAAAGAGAGTGAAGTTTTTGTTGCCAACGGATCAAACGAAATAATACAGTCAATTTGCTTAGCGTACGGAGGGAATGGACGATCAGCTTTAATTTTCGAACCGACTTATGCGATGCATTCTCAAATTGCGAAGGTTACAGGAACTCGAGTAATTGAGGGAGTTCGTGATAATGAATTCCAGATAGACAAAGATGCAGCACTTGAAATAATAAATCGAGAAAAACCAGAACTAGTTTTTCTTTGTTCACCTAATAATCCGACAGGTAATATCGAAAACCCAGAATTGATCGATGCGATTCTTTCTGAATTGAATTCGACAGGTGGATTGTTGGTTCTTGATGAGGCTTATAAGGAGTTTTCGGAGAGTTCTTTTGATTTGACTGTGGATGACAAATCCAACCTTGTCTTCATCCGCACTTTTTCAAAAGTTTGGTCTTTAGCTGGAATTCGTCTTGGTTATTTACTTGCTCCTGAATGGTGTATACAGATGATGAAATCCGTTTCTCTCCCATATCACCTTGATTCAGTAAAACAAAAAGTTGGTGTTCTGGCATTAAAACACGAAAAGGAAATGCTTCGAGAAGTTATTGCAATCAAAGAAGAGAGAGGACGAGTTTTTGAAGCATTAAGATCTTTACCAGTAAAAGTGTGGCCTTCTGAAGCTAATTTTCTATTATTTAAACCTGAGACCGTTGATTCATATAAATTATGGGAAGGATTGCTGGAAGAGGGAGTACTGATCCGCGATTGTTCCAGTTGGGAAGGTTTGGAAGGCTGCTTAAGAGTTACGATTGGTAGCGAAAGTGAAAATGATAGTTTTTTGACTGCAGTAAGGAAGATAGTGGAATGACAGATCGTAAAGCTTCTATTGATAGAAAAACAAAAGAAACAAATATTGAGGTGACACTGGATCTCGATGGTGGAAATTCTTCAATTGAAACCGGAATACCTTTTTTTACTCACATGCTTGAACAATTGGCTAAACATTCTGGCATAGGTCTTTTGGTTAAATCGGTTGGAGATCTAGAAGTTGATGCTCATCACACTGTGGAAGATGTGGGTATTTCGATCGGCGAAGCATTCAATAATGCGATTGGTGAAAAACTTGGGATTAGGAGATTTTCCTCGGTCAGTGTCCCATTGGATGAAGCGCTAATTGATGTGGCACTTGATATTTCAGGTCGAGCTTTTTGTAATTATGAAGTTGATTTCCCCGGAGAAAAAATTTTAGGAGATCCACCATTTGACCCACAACTAATGGAGGAGTTTTGGAGCGCCTTTGTTGCTGCAGCGAAAGTAACTCTTCATATTTCACTTGTGCGTGGAAAAAATACACACCACATAGTTGAAGCCACATTTAAAGGAGTTGCACGCGCATTAAGAGACGCTGTAAAGATCGAAAGTACAGATCTTCCTTCAACGAAAGGGACCTTGTGACCTTTCGGCCATCGGTCGCAGTATTTGATTACGGAATAGGAAATTTAAGGTCAGCACAAAAAGCTCTTGAATTTGCTGGTGCGGAAGCAATTTTGACGAATGATAAATCAATTTTGAAAGAAGCCGACGGGGTTGTCCTGCCCGGTGTCGGAGCGTTTGGAAGATGTGCAGAAGCACTTGTAGAAAGTGACTTATTTAGTTTGGCAGCATCTATGGCAGAAAAAGCCGCTTCAGGCGGTAAACCCTTTTTAGGGATTTGTGTAGGAATGCAGCTTTTGTATAAAGAAAGTGATGAGTCCGTTGGGGTAGATGGTCTAGGGATTATTAGCGGAAAAGTTAAAGGTATAGAGGGAGATGTGAAAATTCCTCAAATGCAATGGAACGAATTGAAGTGTGATTTTACACACCCAATGTTTAATGGAATTGAGAAGAACCCTTGGGTCTACTTCGTGCATAGCTATTCGGCACCAAAAACGAAAGAAAGCGTAGCTTTCTGTGACTATGGAACAGAAGTTAATGCCGCTATTGCAGTAAAAAACTTATGGGCTACGCAGTTTCATCCTGAAAAATCTGGAGAAACTGGTATAGCAATTCTGAAAAATTTTCTTTCTACATTGAAGAGTGATGGAAGATGAAAAAAAATGTTTTTCCAGCGATTGACTTGATTGACGGCAGATGCGTCCGCCTTTTACAAGGTGAGTATTCGAATGAAATTGAATATAACGATGACCCTATTTCGCAAGCGGTTTCCTTTCAAGAAGAAGGAGCGTCATGGATTCATATCGTCGATCTAGATGCAGCGAGAACAGGAATTGCTAATAATGCCTCGGTTATAGAAAATATTGTTTCGCGACTAGAGATACCTGTTCAAGTAGGAGGCGGAATACGCAACCTTGAGGCTGCTCGTTCAGTTTTTGATTTAGGTGTTACTCGAATAGTCATCGGAACGGCAGCAATCGATAATCCATCTTTAGTCGAGGAGGCAACCTCTATCGGCAGAGTCGCAGTTGGTATTGATTTGCGAAACGAAAAAGTTGCAGTTCATGGGTGGAAAACTGAAACTGTTTTATCGTATTCGGACCTTTTTGAAAGATTCGAAGAGGTAGACGTGGATGCTTATATTGTCACCCACATTGAAAGAGATGGCACATTAGAAGGACCAGATATTGATGCCTATAAAGAGCTTATTTCATCAACCACGAAAGATGTGATTGCATCCGGTGGTGTCGGCTCAACTAATGACTTGAGGAATTTAAGTGAATTATCTGCCAATGGGAGAACTCTTAGAGGTGTGATTGTCGGACGTGCTTTTTACGAAGATAAATTTTCTTTGTCTGAAGCTATTGAGGCTTTCGAAACAGTATGAGAGTAATACGCATAATTCCTTGTTTGGATGTCGATAAAGGTCGAGTTGTTAAAGGTGTAAATTTTGTCAACCTTCGGGATGCAGGAGATCCGGTAGAACTTGCTTCTGTGTACAACCAACAAGGCGCCGATGAAATAGTTTTTTTGGATATCACAGCGTCTTCTGACTCACGTGAAACGCTATATGAAGTTGTAAGAAGAACAGCTGAAGAAATATTCATACCATTTACTGTTGGCGGAGGTATTCGTTCCGTAGAAGACGTAAGACAGATTTTACGACTTGGAGCGGACAAGGTGTCACTTAATACGGCGGCTGTTCTCCGCCCAGAATTGATAAGTGACGTCTCTAACGAATTCGGTAATCAATGCGTTGTTGTTGCTATCGATGCGAGACGTAGCAGTCAAACCTCTTGTGGCTTTGAAGTATTTACGCATGGAGGGCGTGAAGGGACCGGATTAAGTCTCATTGAATGGGCAAAGGAAGCAGTTGAAAAGGGCGCGGGTGAAATTCTTTTGACTTCGATGGATAGAGACGGAACAAAAGATGGTTTTGATATTGAAATGCTTAAAAAAGTAAGTCAGAAAATATCGGTCCCATTAATAGCTAGTGGAGGCGCAGGAAGTACTAAAGACATGATTGATGGAGCACTCTTAGGTGATGCTGATGCGCTGCTAGCTGCTTCAATATTTCATTTTGGTGAAATAACAGTTTCTGAGGTCAGAAAAGAATTGTTAAAAGCTGGCTTAACTGTGAGAGGCGCTTAATCAGGTTGCCGATACCGTAACTTCTGTGAATGATTCAAAAGTAATAAAAATGCCTGGTCCGGCTGAGGATGATGGACTTCCAATAAAAATGTTAAACGACCGGATTCTGGTTCAGATCGATGATGAAGATGGTGAGAGAAGATCAACAGGAGGGATATTAATACCCGCTACTGCTCAGATGGGTAAACGTTTAGCTTGGGCAGAGATAGTTGCCGTAGGTCCAAATGTACGCTCTATGGAAGTAGCCGACAGGGTGCTATTCAATCCGGAGGATAGATATGAAGTTGAGGTGAGAGGCCTTGACTACATAATCTTAAGGGAGCGCGATATTCATGCAGTTGCCTCAAAAAGATTAGAGGAAGGCAGTACGGGACTTTATCTATAATTTATTAATTACATTTTTGTATGCGATGAATCGTAGACTTGAGTTATGGAAATTCAAAAAGGTAAGTCCTTTAAAGTAGACGACGAAGAAATTTCACGTATCGTTTTTAATTCTGAGGGATTAGTCCCCGCTATCATTCAAGAACAAAGTTCGGGAAAAGTTTTGATGATGGCATGGATGAATGCTGATTCTCTTAGGGAGACTCTTTCTACTGGACGAACATGGTTTTGGAGCAGGAGC
>PBYV01000071.1 GCA_002729765.1 Acidimicrobiaceae bacterium | reverse complement strand
GCTCACCATGCTCACCATGCTCACCATGCTCACCATGCTCACCATGCTCACCATGCTCACCATGCTCACCAGTTGTAAGAACTTGGCTTATTTCCTCTCCGTGAAAATTATCACGATGATCCATCCAAGCGAATCCGGTGCATATTGATAAAAGAAATACAATCAATAAAGCAGCTACCCCAAGTTCCGCTCCTCCTCGAGGTAAACGTTTACCGAAAAAAAGTATCCCAATAAACGACAAGGCTGGTATTAGCGGTATAAGCCAAGCATTCTGTAAAAACCAATTTCCTTCTTGTGTTATTCCTAAAGGAATTGAGGGTAAGGGCGAAAGCGAAGCTGCTAATATTTGGATCATCACATCAGCCCTTCATCGAATCAATTTCAGCAAGGTCGATGTTTCGACGATTGCGATAAAGCAATAAAACCATAGCCAGACCTACACCCACTTCAGCTGCTGCTACTGCAATTACAAAAAGTGCAAATACCTCTCCTGGAATTGCTTCTCTGAAAGCAGCGAAAGCAACAAGATTGATATTGACTGAATTAAGGATCAGTTCTATTGACATCAAAACCATAACACCATTACGTCTCGTCAATACTCCATACACCCCAATGGAGAAAAGAACTGCAGAAAGAATCAAAAACTGATTTAGTAGCACTACAGATCCCTTCTCGCTATAACAACTGATCCGATTAAAGCTGCAAGCAACAAGACCGAAATGGCTTCAAATGGAATTATGAACTGTCCGAAAATCGTATCGCCTATTTCAGCTGTGGTACTTGGCGCTTCACGGTTTAGTTCAGCATCTCGAAAACTGTCTATGAACGATCCTGAAGTAACTGCAACTATCAAAACTCCTACCAAAACAGCCATTTGATTTCGTTCTCTGAACTCTCCTTCTTCTGTCCCAAATGAGCCTTTTGTGAGCATTATTCCAAAAAGAAAAAGAACGATTATGGCACCTATATAAACGAGAATTTGGGTAACTGCTACAAATTCAGCTCCCAAGAGAATGAACATTCCCGCCGCTCCGGCTAGAACAATCACTAGATAGAGAGCAGCGTGAACAATGTTTTCTGTTGTAACCATTCGTAATGCCGCCAAAATCATCACTAAAGCAATCAATGCAAAAAAGACATTTTGCGCGACTAATACCTCACCACTTGTTAATGGATCCAATCCTTCAATCTGCGACAAAAAGAAACCAGTCATTAACGTGGAACCTTTACTTGTTTAACTTCACTACCAGTTTCATATTCTTCAAATTCGGGCACAGTTTCCATCCACTTTGATAATTGACCTTTGTCATGAAGCAAGTCAGCCAATTTAGGCTCAGAAAATTCAAATTCTGGTGACCAAAAGAGAGCCTCAAAAGGGCAAACTTCAACGCAAATACCGCAATACATGCAAAGTGCAAAATCAATATCAAAACGATCTAAAGCATTTTTCTGTCGCGGTTTCCCACCAGGTCTTCTAGGTGGAGCTTTGTATTTATGTCCTTCAATGTAAATACACCAGTCAGGGCATTCACGTGCACAAAGCATGCATGCAGTGCAATTCTCTTCGTGTAACGCAATCACCCCTCGAGCTCGAAGGGTCGGCGCTTCCTTCACTCGGGGATATTGAACTGTATGTGAACCTTTCGTAAGGGTTTTAACCAAAGTCTTAAAAGTTACTCCTAAGCCTTTTATTAATCCCGGAACTCTTATCGATAAACCCATTAGAAAACCACTTTCAATACACCAGTAGCAACAATATTTACCAATGAAAGAGGCACTAATACCTTCCAAGCAAGTTGTTGCAATTGGTCTTCACGAAATCTGGGATATGTGAATCGGAACCAAAAGATAAGAAATGACACAAGTAACATCTTTCCTACCAAAACTAACGGGCCTATAAGGTTGAAAAGATTATCAGTCGGATCTAACCCTGGGATGTACCAACCACCAAGGAAAAATGTTGCAGCTAAAGCTGAGAAAATTCCAGCTGTAGCAAACTCACCTATGAAGAAAAGTAGAAATCTCATTCCTGTGTATTCAGTTAGGTAACCAGTAACAATTTCTGATTCGGCTACCGGCATGTCAAAAGGTGGTTGAGTTAATTCAGCTTGAACCGCTACAAGAAAAATCATAAAACCTAAGAATTGTGTAATTAAAAAAGGATTACCTATCCCGCCCCAACCAAAAATTTCTCCATTTGCTTGAGCCAGAACAATCTCTTGAACGTTTAAGGTACCTGCCTGGATTACAACTCCCATTAGAGCTAGAACAAGAGGTAACTCGTATGCAACAAGTTGTCCCGCTGCTCTCAACCCGCCGATCAATGAGTATTTACTAGAAGAACCCCAACCCGCCATGAGAATTCCTATCACTGATATTGACGAAACTGCTAGAGCAAAAAACACACCAGTATCAATATTTATGAACCAAGCATCTGGACCAGCTGGTAAAACTAAAACAAGTAAAAAAGTTGAAGCTAAAACTACAAATGGAGCTGCTTTAAAAACTACTCTGTCAGCAGTTCTTGGAAACAAGTCTTCTTTCTGAAGAAATTTTCCTACTTCTGCTAAAAGTTGTAATGAACCGTAAGGACCAGCTTCCATTGGGCCCAATCGACTTTGCATGAAACTCATCATCTTAAATAAATAGAGATAAACAAGTGTTCCTGCAGGGAGAAGTACTGCGACCAATCCAAGGACCGATCGAATTATTGTTTGCTGCCAATAAGCAAGTTCTATAGCCAGATTAAAAATTGTCATCGGTCAATATCTCCTAAAATGAAATACAAACTCGCCAAAATAGAAATGACATCAGGGACATAAACACCTTTCAAAACCCATGGTGTAATTGAAACATTATTAAACGAAGCTGAACGTATTTTCACTCTATAAGGAACCAAATCACCCTTAGAAACAATGTAATAACCCATTATTCCAAGAGGATTCTCTGTTTCTACATAAGCTTCTCCAGGGGGCACTTTTATGATTCTTGGCACTTTCGCCATTATCGGACCTGAGGGTATACCATCAAGAATTTGATCGACCATCTTGCATGACTCTCTAACTTCCTGTAGACGCACCCAGTAACGCGCAAATGAATCACCATCAGGGTGTGTCCAGACTTTCCAATCCAACTGGTCGTGAATCAGACCTACTCCCCCATCTCTCCGTAAATCCCAATCAACTCCGCTAGAACGAATATTCGCGCCCGAAAGACCATAAGAGAGGCCGATGTCAGCAGGAATTATTCCAATACCTCTGGTTCTTGTTTGAAAAATTTCATTACCAACTACAAGGTCTTGCATCTCATCACAAAAAGAACGGATCCGTACAAGCACGTCTTTAGTCTCTTGTATCCAGCCTTTTGGTAGATCATCTTTTATTCCGCCTATCCGATCAAAATTTGGATGAAATCGCCCACCAGTTACAGATTCAATCTGATTTAAAACAAATTCTCGGTCTCTGAATGCATAAAAAACAGGAGTTGTCGCCCCTAATTGAACTGCCATATCGCCTAAGAACAAAACAACATTAGCTATTCGAGACAATTCGAACAATGCAGTTCTTATCCATTGAGCCCTCGGAGGAGCTTCCACCTCCATAAGCCTTTCGGCTGCAAGAATGAACGGAACCTCATTTGCAAAACTTCCTAACCAGTCAATTCTATTTACAAGAGTCGTTACCTGCGGATAGGTTCTGACCTCTGTAAGTTTTTCATACCCTCGATGCATATAACCCATAACAGGGTCTGCTGACACAACTTGTTCACCGTCTAAACGAACAATTATTCGTAAAGTCCCATGCGTAGCTGGATGTTGGGGTCCCAGATTTAGAGTCATACCTTCTGTTTCAAGTTCAATGTTGACTCTCGCATCGCTTGCTTGATTTGCTATATAAGAAAGCTGCTGGGTTGAAGCTTCAAGATTCATCAGGTTTCTTCTCCTGATTCTTCTGTCTCATCATCGTCCTCGCCAGGCATAAGTTCAACATCAACAATTCCAGGCCAAGGCTTAGCCCTTCTGGAAAGTAAAGGGAAGTCTTTTCGAAGTGGATGACCTTCGAACTCAGTGGGTAAATAAAGATTCACCATATTGGGATGATTTGTAAACGAAATCCCAAACATCTCCATGACTTCTCTTTCATGCCAATTAGCACCTGGATATACAGGAATCCATGTGTCTACTTCTGGGAATTCACTTTCTAAATCAGCTTTTACATTAATACCAATATTTGTGACAGGGTTATGAACGCGTGCAAGTAGTTGAAAACGTGTTTCACCTCCTGTTACACCCCATTCCATTTCACTTTCAATACCCATTTCATTGTCATCAGTGTTATCAATTGCAGCATCCATCTCTCGACCAAATGGTGAAGGTTTCCAATCAATTGCAGAAAGGAAATTGAAAAAACTCATTTCATATTTCTCAAAAAGAACCCTTGCAGTTTCCAACCAAGCCTTTTGTGTCACTCGTATCCATACATCAATCTGAGGAACTACATGAGAACCGATCAAATCACTACCCAAGTCTTTCTGAATACTCTCAACAAAGGCGTCGCGCTCTTCGTCAATGATGAGATCCTCTTGAGGTTCAATTGACTCTTCAACAACTTCTTCTTCGGTGGTATCAGGTGACGACAATTGGATCTCGATTCCAGCGATCAGTCATATCTTCTGAAGCTATTCGTTCTTGTAACAAAACAATTCCTTCAAGTAACGCTTCTGGTCGTGGTGGACAACCAGGAACATAAACATCTACGGGAATAATCTGATCGACACCTTTGGTAACTGAATAACTATCCCAATACGGCCCTCCACAATTTGCACATGACCCCATAGAAATCACATATTTTGGCTCGGGCATTTGTTCATAAAGTCGCCTAACAGCTGGAGCCATCTTGTCTGTAACTGTCCCAGATATAACAACTAAATCAGCTTGACGTGGACTTGCGGGAAAAGGAATCACACCTAGTCTCATAACGTCATAACGTGGAGAAGCAAAAGCTGCGCCCATTTCTATTGCACAACATGCAAGCCCCCATTGATACACCCAAAGGGAATATTTTCGACTTATATTCAAAAGCTTGGTCAAAGGAGCTGGCAATTTGCCATTTTCTACTAGACCCATCGCAATAACCGTTTTCTCCAAGCGTAGAGAAGCCCCAAAGCCAAGATAAAGATAAAAATAAACATTTCGACTAAACCAAAAAGACCGTATACCTCAAGACGCGCAGCCCATGGGAAAATAAATACAGCCTCAACATCAAATAGAACAAACATCAAAGCAAAAACGTAATATCTAATATTTGCTTGGCTCCACATGTCACCTTGCGGGTCAACACCCGACTCATAATTGATTCTTTTCTGAGGTGTGTCTCGACTAGGTCTAAGCAAACTTCCTAACCCTAAAAAAACGGATACAAGAAGAACCCCTACGCCTCCAAAGATTAAAACTGTAAGCCAGTTGCGAAGAAATTCAGACATCGTTTTAAGACCCAATTACCTTTGATAAATAAGCAAAGCCAAAGCTGTGTACCTGACGAAGGTTACCGTAATTTATAGCTTTCGGAGGCGTTTGGAAGACCTGAATGAAGTATTTAAATATCACCTAACCACCTACCAAAATTGGAACTGCATCTCTAGTTATTTCTATAAACGGCTCAGGAATAAAACCCGTAACCATAACGACTGCAGAAGACAGAGCGGTGACTACCCAGACCCCTTTTGAAACATGTATGTCTTCAATTTTTCCTTCATTAATATCAGAATACATTGCCATAAGTATTCGAAGATATACGTATGCAGCAATAGCTGCTGACACCATCGCTACTCCTGCAAGAAAATAATATTTGGTATCGACCGCTGATGAAATAACACCGAGTTTTGCTATAAAACCTCCTGTGAAAGGAATTCCTGCTTGTCCTAATAATAGGACTGTGAACAGGGCAGCCAAAGCTGGCTTACGTTTTGCTAATCCTTTGTATGCGTCTAGGTCGTGATTTGAATCACCTTCACCACCTACAACTGTTGCTATAGCAAAACTTCCTGAAGCGAGGAATGTGTAGACCCCTAAATAAAAGAGCACGGCAGCCGTTCCATCCATATTTGATGATTGAACTCCGATAAGAATGAACCCCGCATGAGCTATCGAAGAATAAGCGAGCATTCTTTTAACATTCGTTTGTACTACTGCAACCACAGAACCAAACACAACACTTAAACCCGAAAGCACAGCTACAGGAATTTGCCAATCGTCGATATAAGAAGCGAATGTTAAAGGGAAAACTCTTAATATTGCAGCAAACCCTGCGACTTTAACACCGGCAGCCATCCAAATAACAACAGGAGTAGGGGCACCTTGATAAGCATCGGGAGTCCATGAATGAAATGGGAATGCAGCTACTTTGAAACCCAAACCAACCAGCATTAAAGCAAAACCGATCATCAACATTCCATCTTCGATCAATAATGAATTGGCTAGAAAGTTTCTGATTCCAATGAGGTTCGTGGTTCCAACTGCGCCATAAACCAAGGCAATTCCATAAAGTAAAAAAGCAGAAGAAAACGCCCCCAATAAGAAATATTTAATTGCGGCTTCTTGGGATTCAATTTTTCTTAAATGGAGAGCGACAAGAACATAAACGGCTATGGAAAGAATTTCTATTCCTAGGAATAAAACGATTAGATCGTTTGCTCCGGCCATAACAACGCCACCTGCGGCTGAGACTAAAAGAAGAACATAAAATTCTAAATCAGGAATACCTTCTCTATCCAGGTATGGCCGAGCAAGAATAGAAGTTGAAATTAATGCGATAGCTATTAATGAAGTTAGAAAAATAGTAGATCCGTCTGTTCCCACAGAATCATTTAAAAATGCGATCGGTCCATCATTTTGAATTCTATTCCACATAGGGATTGACGAAAATAAGACAAAAATTCCGGCTGTTAAGGTAATACCAGGTGCTAACCAACTGATTTCTTTCTTTAATAAAGAAGAAATTGTTAAGAGCAATAATCCGGAGACTGCAAAAACAATAACTGGTAGTAAAGCCCACCATACAATTTCAGGAGTAGAAACAGAATTAGAAGCGACAAACATTTTTAGTGTCCCTCTTCTGCTTGTTGTATATCTATTTTAATTTCACCTAAGGATTGTCGGTTTACAGGCTCTTCAAAACCTGAAACGTGTTTTTCAATATGGACTACCAGGGTTTTTACAGAGTTTTCCATTCTGTTTATTACAGGTTTCGGATAAACCCCTAAAAAAACTATGAGAGCAAGTAACGGAAGCAACACAAGAGTTTCTCGTGTTTTAAGGTCAGTCATTTCTGCATTTTCTTTTTCTGCCGGACCGTGGAAAACACGTTGATAAGCCCAAAGCAAATACAGAGCTGCTAAAACAACACCTACTGTAGCTACAACGGCCCACCATCTATGAGCCGTAAATGTTCCTAATAAAATTAAGAATTCTCCTACGAAACCATTTAGACCAGGCAGTCCTATTGAAGAAAGCATTACCACGGTAAAGAAACCCGCCATAAGAGGCGCTGAGTGTTGCAAGCCTCCAAGTTCATCTATTTGCCTTGTATGTCGGCGTTCGTAAATCATTCCAACTAATAAAAACAATGCGCCGGTTGAAATGCCATGATTTACCATCTGAAGGACGCTGCCCACAATAGCTTCAGTGTTTAAAGCGAACGTTCCCAAAACAATGAACCCAAGATGAGCAATTGATGAATAAGCAACTAATCTCTTCAGGTCTTTCTGCATGGCAGCCACAACTGCGCCATAGATAATTCCGACTACTCCTAAGGTTAAAAAAACTGGTGCGAAGAAATGAGAAGCTTCTGGGAATAAATATAAACCGAACCTTATTAAGCCGTAAGTCCCAAGCTTTAAGAGGACGCCAGCGAGAATTACTGAACCTGCTGTTGGAGCTTCAGTGTGAGCATCAGGCAACCATGTATGTAATGGGAAAATAGGAATCTTGACCGCAAAAGCAAGAGCAAAAGTTAAGAATAGCCAACGTGCTGTTCCTCGACTGATGCTTTGTGATTCAGCAATCTCAACTAGATCGAAGGTAATTGAGCCTCCAACACTGTCTGCATGTAGAAACGCAACTGTAATGATTCCAACTAGCATTAGCGCAGAGCCAGCCATAGTGAACAAGAAAAATTTTGTTGCTGCATAAGAGCGATTACCGTGACCCCAACGACTAATCAAGAAATACATTGGGACAAGGACAACTTCAAAGCATAGGAAAAACATGATTAGGTCTAATGAACAGAAAACTCCCATTACTCCAGCTTCTAATAAAAGCATCCAAGCAAAATAAGAGCGATCATTATGTTCAGGGTCAACTGCAAGGAATGCAATTGGGAATAAAAGACCGGTCAGAACTATTAGAAACAGTGAAATTCCATCTGCTCCAAATGACCAAGAAATCCCAAAATCACTGATCCAAGATTGTCGAGAAACGAATTGGAACATGTCTGAATGTTTTTCGTATTCGAAATCACTAAGTAACCAAAGCGATAAAGCACATGTAATTGCTGAAAATATTAGTGCAACTAATTTCGTTAAATCTTTTCTGACTCGAGGTAAAAAAGCTACAACTAAAGCACCAGCAGCCGGCACAATTAACAAAGACGGAAGAACTGGAAAAGTTGCTGAAGAGGAGGCTGCAATTACGATACTCATAGTGTTGTCCTCGTTAAGAACCAAATTAGTAAGCCAACAGCTCCAATTCCTATACCTAATGCATAGGTTCTAACTAAACCATTCTGCGAGCGTCGAAGTATTGAGGCAGTCTTTTTTACTATTTGACCTGTCCCATCAACGGCACCGTCTATTACTTCCTTGTCAAATTTTGCTACGGCTGTAAATGCTTTAGATCCGGATCCGCCCATGAATTTTGAAACTGCGGAGTCGAAATACCAAGCATTAACCAAGCTGGGTTTTTCAAAAATTTGCCTATCAATTTTTTCTTTTAGATAGGTAGAAATTCCTACGCCGATTCCTATAGCCACTGAGACTAAAGCTAAAAGTGCCAATATCCACAAAGTTGAACTCGAAAGATGTAAATGCGTCTCATTGTGGAACGTTGCCGGTTCTAACCAATGTTCTAACCGTTTAGTCGAAGATGAAAATGGAAGTTGGATAAAACCGCCGACCAGTGAGAGAAACGCCAAAGCTACAAGAGGTAAAGTCATTGTCCATGGCGACTCATGCGGGTGTATCTCACCAGCATCACCAGCATCACCAGCATCACCAGCATCACCAGCATCACCAGCATCACCAGCATCACCAGCATCACCAGCATCACCAGCAT
>PBYV01000070.1 GCA_002729765.1 Acidimicrobiaceae bacterium | reverse complement strand
TTATTCATGATGGGATTAAAGATAAAGAATTAGATGGATCTGCTCGTATTTATCCGAAGTCTCTAGCTTTTGAAAGTACGGATTTAATCCACCAGTTCGAGGGAACGGAAAGTGTCATCACGGATGAATTTACTATAAGCGAAAACTGGCGAGCAGTAGTTGGCGTAGTTGGTGGACCCATTCAGATTTCTTTCATAACGTCTGAAAATAATGGCTCGACCAGGGAAGGGACCCTTTTTTCGGTGAATCAAGGAATGTCTTTTCAGCAAAACATCACTCCAGCTATGTCGCCAGGCACGTATCAGTTGAGAATCTCAAATTCAGGAGGCTGGCCTTGGGCTATTGGGATAGCTTCTAGTGAAGTGGATTATTCGCTCCCTGGTGAGAATATTCCAAATGGTTTTTGTCCACCTAATTGCCCTGATGTTCCACAGGGCTGAGCAAAAACGTCACTAATAAAGACTTAAGGGGCTATGTGAAAAACGATTCCATCTCATATTCAGACCCACTACTTCAACCGTTCCAGATAGCTAACGTGAAATTAAGGAATCGGATTTTTTCAAGCAGTCATGCTCCGGGGTATAACACAGATGGAACACCGAATGAACGTTACATCGCATACCACGAAGAAAAAGCTAAGGGCGGTATCGGACTTACCATGATAGGCGGATCAAGTAACGTCTCGCCTGACTCACCTTCTTTATGGGGGCAGCTAAATTTCGGGTCCGACGCAATTATCGAACCGATGATTGAAATGACGGAACGCATTCATCAATACGAAACAGCGATTATGTGTCAGATAACCCACATGGGTAGGCGGAACGTTTCTAATGATGGAGACTGGTTGCCAACAATATCTCCATCGCCGATTCGCGAGCCGATGCATCGCTTTTGGCCAAAACAGATGGAGCTTCACGATATTCGTCGTGTAATAGAGGATTTTGCTACCGCAGCGAAACGTGCACGATCCGGAGGACTTGATGGCATTGAACTTTGTGCGACAAGTCATTTGATAGATCAGTTTTGGACACCTTTAGTAAATCGAAGGACGGATCATTATGGAGGCTCAATTGAAAACCGTTTACGTTTTACTTTCGAAGTGCTTGAATCAATACGAGATGCTATTGGCAATGATATAGCTGTTGGTATTCGAATGATCGGAGCTGAAGAGCAAATTGGGGGACTAAGCACTGAGGAAAGTATCGAGATCGCACAACGACTTGCAAATTCCGGATTTCTCGACTTTATCAATGTTACTAGCTCATCATTAGCGACCGAAGAGGGCCTCTCAAAGGCTATACCGCCGTCAGGGACACCGCTTATGCCCTATACGTCTTTGGCGGCTTCCATCAAAGAAGTGATCGACATTCCGGTCCTCCACGCAACGCGTATTACCGATATAGGGTCAGCTCGTCATGCTATTTCCACAGGACTAATTGATCTAGCTGGCATGACTCGTGCTCATTTTGCAGATCCCCATATAGTGAAAAAACTGGAGAGGGGAGATGAAGATCGTATACGAACCTGTGTGGGGGCGTCTCTTTGCATTAATCGCCTTCATCAGGGGCTTGAATCAGTTTGCATACAAAATCCGGCCACAGGCCGAGAAGAAAGTATTCCTCAATTAATCACATCAAAAGCAGAATCAAAAAAGAAGATAGTTGTTGTAGGAGCTGGTCCGGGAGGTTTGGAAGCTTCTAGGGTTTTAGGAGAACGCGGTCATAGCGTCATACTTTTCGAAGCGCAAAGCAGCGTTGGAGGTCAAATTAATCTCGCTGTACGCGCTAGTAAAAGTCAGGCTGAGCTCTCTGGGATAGTTGGATGGCTTGGAGAGGAGGTTATACATGTAGGTGTTGATATCAGATTAAACACAATGGTAGAAGAGAGTGATGTAATCAGTGAAAAGCCCGACGTTGTGATTATTGCAACCGGTGGCCTTCCAGATACAACGTTTCTTTCTTCTGATGAAAACCTCATATGCACAACATGGGATGTACTGAGCGGGCATAAAACTCCTAAGGGTAAAGTTTTAATATATGACGATCACGGCGGTGAGAACGCTCCGTCAGTAGCTGAATTTCTTGGAGAACGAGGAGAGTCAGAAATTGAGCTCGTTACCCCTGATCGACAAGTGATGCAAGACCTCTCCGCTACGATCGGACCCGCATATTTACGCATGCTTTACAGAAATGGTGTGACTATGACTCCGGATCACCGGTTGATGAACGTCGAAACTGATGGATCAATGATTAGAGCATTAATGGTGAATGTACACACACGCGAAGAAATTTTTAGAACCGTTGATTCAGTAATCGTAGAGAACGGCGTTCTTCCCAATGATGACCTTTACCTTGATCTCAAAGAAATGTCTTCTAACGGTGGAAGTGTGGATATAGATGCATTTACAAGTGGCAAAGCACAACCGATGAGTAACGATCGATATGAGTTATACCGAATCGGTGATGCAGTAGCCAGTCGAGGCATTGCAGCAGCTATCTATGAGGCGCGCAGACTCTGTATGCATATTTAAGAATTAGATGTAATTTGTCACATTGACTCTCTGATAACCGAATTAGCCCTATCTTTGAGAAGTGACTAAAAGACCAGAGCTTAGAAATATTGCTGTAATAGCACATGTGGATCATGGTAAAACCACTCTCATAGATGCTCTTCTTAAGCATTCCGGAGCGTTCAGAAGTAATGAGGAAGTTGCTGAAAGAGTGATGGACTCTATGGATTTAGAGCGTGAAAAAGGAATTACCATTCTCGCTAAAAATACAGCGATCAAATACGAGGATGTAAAAATAAACATAGTTGATACTCCCGGTCACGCTGATTTTGGTGGTGAAGTTGAACGTGCTTTAACGATGGTCGATGGGGTTTTACTTTTAGTCGATTCAGCGGAAGGACCTAGACCGCAGACACGTTTCGTTTTACGCAAGGCACTAGAAGCGGACCTGTCAATAGTTGTCGTTATAAACAAGATAGATAGACCGGACGCGAGAATAAGTGAAGTAATAGATGAGATATATGAACTTTTTCTTGACCTAGATGCTTCAGAAGCTCAAATTGATTTCCCTATTGTTTACACCGATGCCAGATTGGGGATCGCAACTTTAAATCCTGATATTGAGGGAACTAATCTTGATCCCTTTTATGAAGTGCTTCTTGAACGAGTACCGGCCCCAACTGGCGATGAAAATGCACCACTCCAAGTTCATGTAACTAATTTGGACGCGTCTCCCTATTTAGGTCGTCTAGCCGTATGCCGAATTGTAAGTGGAGTTTTAAAACAGAATTCAACTGTTGCTTGGTGTAGAACAGATGGATCGATAGAACAAGTGAAAGTAGGATCGGTAACTTTAACGGAGGCTCTTTCACAGGTAGAGGTTACAGAAGCTGGACCGGGCGAAATAGCTTATGTTTCTGGTGTTGAGGGCGTAACAATTGGCGAAAGTTTCACGGACCTAGAAAATCCTCACCCATTGCCTGTAATTTCAGTAGACGAACCAACACTTTCTATGTCGATTGGTGTCAACACTTCACCGGTGGCAGGCAGTGATGGTGACAAATTAACAGCACGCCAAATTAAAGCGCGTTTGGAAGAGGAACTTATCGGAAACGTTTCTATAAGAGTTCTACCCACTGAACGTCCAGATGCTTGGGAAGTTCAAGGCCGAGGAGAGTTGCAGTTAGCAGTTTTAGTTGAAACGATGAAGCGCGAAGGTTTTGAAATGACCGTAGGTAAACCATCGGTTTTACTGCGAGAAATAGATGGCAAATTCCACGAACCGGTTGAAGAGCTGACAATTGAAGTTCCAGAAGAACATGTAGGTGCGGTGACGCAACTCCTTGGAGAACGACGCGCAGAGATGAAAGAAATGAAAAACTATGGAACTGGATGGGTGAAAATTGACTACGTGGTTGCTTCTAGAGCATTAATCGGTTTTAGAACAGAATTCTTAACAGAGACTCGTGGTACAGGAATTCTTAGTCACGTGTTTAGTGGTTGGGAGGAATGGATGGGAGAAATGAGGCTTCGCCAAACTGGCAGTGTTATAGCGGATAGAAAAGGTTCAGTTACAGGACACGCCATAACAAACTTGCAAGAACGAACCACGCTTTTCGTTTCCCCTAATGATGAGGTGTATGCGGGCATGATTGTTGGCGAAAACCCTCGTGCTGAAGACATGGACGTGAATATTTGCAAAGAAAAGAAGCTAACGAATGTCAGGGCGGCAGCTTCTGATGACACAATACGCTTAACACCGCCAAGAAAACTATCGCTTGAACAAGCTCTTGAATATATAGCTGAAGATGAGTGCGTAGAAATAACTCCGAAAATCGTACGTTTGCGAAAAACTGTTCTCGACTCAGGTGAGCGTGCACGTACTCTGAAAAAGGCAAAACAAGGAAGGGTTTAATTATGGACTTGGTCTGGTTTCCCGAAGATTTCTTCATCGATGACAAGACCCAATCCTGGACCGCCTTTGGGTAGTTTGATTATACCATTCTCTATTCGCGGTCCATTTACAGGATCGTAGTGGACTTGGTGATATGTATTTGCAAGCCAAGCTCCACGGTTTAAAGAACTTGGAACTGTTGTTCCGAGGGCGACACCCGCAGCTCCTATAATGTCGCCCCCCCATGCATCATCTGAACTCATAGGAGTTTGAGTTTCAATGCAAAAGTCGCGTACGGCTTTCATAGGAGTTAATCCACCGATTCGCGTAATTTTCAATCCAAAACCGTCAGCAATTGAGGCGGAAACCATTTTGGAGATTGTGTTCATATCAGTTGCACTTTCATCGACTATTAAAGGGTGAAAAATTTTGGGTTTAAGTCTGTATAGCTCTTCTTCACTAGCGCATGGTTGTTCCATAGACATAGATACTTCCAAACATGCGTTAGATACTTGTATCGCTTCATCTTCCGTCCAACCGCGATTAGTATCTACATCTAAAACTGTTCCACCTTTAAGAACTCCAGATACAGCTTTTATTGCTTCAATGTCATTTTCAATAGCTCTGCCTCCTGCTTTTAGTTGGATTCTTGAGATTCCTTCTACTTGCAGTCTTTCAGCTTCTTTTTCTGCGTTTTCAGGGGAGGTTATGCCAACCACATGGTAGGTGATTACTTCATCTGTGATGTTTCCTCCTAAAAGCTCAGCTACACTTTTCCCGAGTCTTTTCCCAATCAAGTCCCAGCATGCAATATCAATTGCAGCTTTCGCTTCGGTCTCACCTTTTAGTGAATTTTCCATTGTCGAATTTATTAAGTCAAGTTCCATCGGATTAATGCCGATGACAGAAGGGGAGAGAATGGATAAAGAAGAACGGATACTGTCGTTATTCGCCTCTTGCGCTTGGGGAGTCGCCATACAAGATTCTCCATAACCAATTACTCCATCACTATCAATCAACGCCACGATCGTAGATTCCGGTGTTAAAACCGCCGAACTAGACATGTTGTAGAGGGTTTTAGCAGGGAGAGGCATTCTATAAACACGGATCTCTTTAATAGTTGGTGTAGTTTTTCGCATACTAAATTGACTTTACTTCTCATATAGAAAGGAGTCATAAACTGGGTGGTACAGTAACGGTAAATCTACTTAGGATCCTTTATGGCTGAGTTCTCTTCCCAACAAATGGAGAAACGAGACGAGCGTTTGATAGTAAGCCCGTATCGAGACAGGTTCGAATTACGGATTGTTGCTGAATTTCTAGTGTCGCTTTTTTTGTGGGTCTCAATCGTTGTGTTGGGAGTCAAAGGATTTATGCCACTTTGGTTGGGGTTGTGCTGCAACATAGTTATTGCGACGACCTTCTATATGCCGATGCACGAGGCTACACATGGGAACATTTGGGGTAAGAAATCATCGCATCGATGGGGAGAGGATTTAATCGGCACGATTTCATCGATTCCCTTGGGATTCGATTATTGGAGCCACAGGATTCAACACATGAGACATCATGCATTTACTAATGACCCGAAACGTGATCCGGATTATTACACAAAGGGGCCCATTTGGGAACTTCCGATTTCATGGTGGGGAGCCTCAATTCTCAGTACTTTCTTTCCTGTTTTCGCGTTCTCTAAACATGCATTTCGTCTTTTACCAAAGAAAGTGAAGAACGTCTTCATCACTCAAGCAGAAGCGAAAGGAGAAGTATCGGAATCTACATCTATTAGAAATGGAAAGTACACATTGCGCTACTGGGCCATAATGCATTTGTTGCTACTTGGAGGGTTTCTTTTTGGCATTGGATGGGATTCGATCTTGCTGTGGTACATACCAGCACGTATTTCAAACGGTTGGCTGATTTTCATTTTCGCGTGGTATCCACATCACCCTGCGGATAAGCAAGGCCGATATGTTGACACTAGAGTCGCAGTTTTTCCCGGTTCAACTCTGCTAATAAGAGGACATGATTATCATGCTTTGCATCATCTGTTCCCTCGGGTACCTCATTACCGCCTTCCAAAATTATGGACAGAAATTGGGCCGAAGCTAACACCTAAAGGTGTCAGAACAGAAGGGCGTGCTTTAGGGGCAAACTCTTCAGTGATATGGAATTAAAATCTTAAGTAATTATTTCTAACTCTGAAGCGGCACGTCTTGACAGTAACTCAACGCCATCCGATCGAATAACAAAATTTTCCTCATGGACCATGATGTGATCATCTCCCCAGAAGATATTGGGTTCGACCGTCAAAACCATCCCTTCTTGAAGAACGGTTCCATCATTGCGAGTGTTTGACGGCCATTCGGTTACTTGCATGCCGAGTCCATGTCCAAATCGTCCAACAGAGTCATTCCTAGCTGATTCTGTTTCCAATACGGAAGCCATTGCCTCCCAGAGATCACTGGTGGTATTTCCTGGTACGGCAACCTTAAGAGCGGCTTCTGTCGCTTCCCATACGATTTTGTAAGCAGATTTTGCTTTATCATCAGCGAATTGAAAAGCCATGTTTCGATCAAAATCACTAAAATAACCGTCATAAGTCGACCCAGTATCGAACATTACGAGATCACCTGGTTCGATCACGCGGTCGGATGGTTGTTTAATGATGTCGGAAAAACCAGGTCCCGTCGCTCCAACAAGGTAGGGGACTTCGTCAGCTCCAAGTTCAAGAAGTTTGAGTCGAAATAATTGAAACGCTTCTCTTTCGGTCATGCCAACATTGAGAAGGTTTGAGAGTGAGGCAAACCCATCAGAAACAATCTCACATATTTTGGTAATTTTGGCAATTTCCTCTTCAGACTTAATACACCGTAAAGTTTTAATAATCTCAGTAGCATCCACGAAAATGTGTGGAGAAAGTTTTTCGTTGAGTTGTTGAAAGTCGATCAAGGGCATTCTTAAATGAGTCTCATTTCCCATTGGAAGTCCGATTTTTAAGCTTTCATTGGAGATTTCACAAGGTGTATCCAAAATTTCTCTCAAGGTTTCAGCAAGTAAGGAAACTCCTTCGTCTGATGGATTAGGAGAACTCCATGTCCTTATATCGTCTATCCACGTTTCACTCATCGAAGCCTCGCCAATACTGGGAATCACTGCAACAGGTTTGCCAGAGCGCGGCAAAATTACAAACCACGGGCGCGTGGGGCTTTGCCAAAAAGGAGTGTGAAAGCCTGTTAAGTACCTAACTTCAGGTTCTGTGCATACAAGAAGTGCTGAAATACCCTCTTCGTGTAGCAGCCTCTGTGCTCTATCGACCCTTTTTTCAAATTCTTCGTTGGAGAATCCTCTTAGAAGACCGGAGTATGCCATTTCTGTTCAGTTACCTTTTTTGCTTCATCTCGTCAAAGAATAGCGAATATTAAGATGAACCTTTAGTCCAGAATGTTTACTTTCAACTATTCCTCATAAAAGGGAGGTGATTTAGTAAGTTTCTTATATGGAAAATATTCACCCAGTTAATTTGAGTAAAAGCGGTCCACCAGAGAGCATCCTTCCAAATGAAGACCCATCAGCTGTTGAAGCATTAAATCAAGCATTAGAAAAAGAACCCAACCAACGACGAGATGCTATAGCAAAAGTAATAGCAAAGTGGCCAAATAACCTAGAAGCATGGGCCTGTTTGGGTGAGTCGGGAAGGGATCAAGTCGAATCATATGCCGCCTACAGAGTTGGATACCACCGTGGATTGGATCGACTGAGGCAAATTGGATGGAAAGGCTCGGGTCTTGTACTTTGGAACAAGAAAGAGAATCTGGGATTTCTTCGTTCTTTGGAAGGATTAGCAAAGCTATCAAATGAAATCGGCGATGCAGAGGAAGCTGAACGTTGTTATCAATTTTTGAAACAATTGGATCCAAGTTACACAGAATAATATTTAAAAGAAGAGTCATAGCTAGCAATGCTTAACTTAGAAAAAAGAATGAAACCGCGTGAGGCTTTAGAGGTTTCACCATTCGACACAGGTGTATTTACATGGAAAATGAATACACGTTCCATTGAAGAGAATGAATGGCTTCAGATCGATAATTGCAGAGAGGAAGATCTGTCGCTAAAAAATCTAGGACCTGTGGGTAATCATTTGAACGGTTCAGAATCAACAAGTCTAAAACTGTTCCAAACGATCGAGAGTTGGTTGAATAAAAGGTCATTTACTCTTCCTGTGGTCGATAATTCCTTACACCCGATAGATAGATGCGGACGTCTAATGCAAGAAGACGTCTGTCTAATGGAGCGTATTTCGGAACGCTGGACTCTCACAGCAGCAAGTGTCTGCTTCCCAACCCACTGGGATCCCTTCTCAAAGCTTGGGCTTCCTTTAGACGATATACATGAACCTGTACCACGTTATGAACAAGACTTAATACCTCGCCCTGGTAATTTCATGGATCGTATTTCTGATGAGATGATTGTCGCAAGAACAGGTTGGTCTTTAACAGCTTGTAGCGACTTGGCTTTAGGTCATGAAAAGCAGATGGTCGAAGAGGATCCTTCTGAGCTAATAGTAAGAGTGGAGCGTCAAACCTTACGAAGAATACCGAATTCAGATGCGATTGCGTTTACAATCCGGATCCACAGATGGCCATTACATGTCATTAGAGATGACGCCGACTTGGCAAACGATCTGTTAACTTCTTTGAAACAGTTACCTGATGAAATCAAAACTTACAAGACAGAAACAGTCGAACTTTCCCCAATAGTAGAAAATTATTTAAACAATAGAATTAATCAACTTTGAAGTATTTGTCTGAACGTCAAATTTATTCTCTCGGAAACCTTTTTACTGCTCTTAGGGACACAATGAATCCAGTGGGTTTGAGTTGGTGGGTGCATAATCATCAAATCTCCATGATTTAGGTATGTTGAAAAAATTTCCCCATCTTTGGTTTTGTGTCGAACCTGGAATTTTCTAGTGGCACCGAAACTTACTGAGGCAATAGTGGGAGATTCACCGAGCTCTGGTTCATCATCCGAATGCCAAGCAACACTGTCTTTCTCGTCTCTGTACCGGTTAAGTAAAACAGAATTAAAAGTAGATTTGCAAATATTTTGGATGCGTTTACGAATTTCTTCTAAAAACGGAAGCCAGTTCTTTGCTTCATTCGTTATTCCAGAATAACTGTAGTTGATGCCAGGATCTCCATACCAAGCTGTTTGCCTCGGCTCTAGGTGCTTCTTTCCAAAAACTATGATTTCGTTTTGACTCCATTGAATTTTTTGAAGTATCGAGAAAAAGCGATCAGATTCCGTTTGCGAGAAGTGATCACGGTAGAGACTGATCCGAGAATCTTCTAAATCATTGAAATCATCGATTCGCCATAAACTTTCCTGCATTTAAAGAGATTATTACTAATTACTGGATGTTTCTTATTTTAAAAGTGGCAGAATATTTAACCTAAAATATTGTGTGGTATTTTCCATTTATGGAAGTTGAATATCGAGACGACAAAGTTGGATATGACCCTGGTGTTTTCGAGGTTCCACCCTTATTCAGATCACCACCTCAACCGCTTCAAATGCTTAAATGGTTTATTTCTAAGTTCATGTGGTATCAGTCTGTGCTTTGGATCCTGATTTCTTTTATCTGTTATAGGTATTTCACTCCTGAATTATCAAACTTTCAAAGTTTCAAAATCGATTCATTTTTCTTAATCTGGTTGCGCAATATCTCAATTATGTTTCTAATTGTTGGTTTTCAGCACTGGTATTTGTACACCCGAAAAAGCCAAGGCTCAGACTTTAAATACGACAGTCGTTGGCCAGCAAAAAAGCGACGCTCATTCAGCTTCGATAACCAAACTAAGGACAACATGTTTTGGAGTCTGACTAGTGGATGTGGAATAGCGGCTTTGTACGAAGTTTTTATGTTTTTTTTACACGCAAATGATTCCATAGGAAGGGTCGATTCATTTATTCCAACGGCATTAACAACTGTTTCACTGTTTTGGCTTTCTTCGATTCACTTTTACGCAAACCACCGGTTGTTACACATCAAACCTTTATATGAAATTGTTCATTCCGTTCATCACAGAAATGTGAATACCGGACCTTGGAGTGGAATTTCAATGCATCCTTTTGAGCACTTGATTTACTTCTCATTGCCTCTGGTATTTGTTTTTATACCAGCTTCACCGTTTCTCGTTACATTTAGCTTGCTCTATCTGATTCTTGCTCCGTCGCCTTCCCATTCAGGTTTTCATAGATACCGATTCGCAAACACAGAGATTCCTGCCGCTGACTATTTTCACTATTTACATCATAAATATTTTGATTGCAACTATGGAACTATTTTGTTCCCGCTTGACAAATGGTTTGATACTTTTCACGACGGGAGTGTGAAAGCTCATAAAGAAATTATTCAAAAACGAATGTTGAATAGGAAATAAATTTTGAAAATAACTGCAGCGGTGCTGAGAGAACTTAACAAGCCATTATCAGTGGAAGAGTTGAATTTGTCGGATCCTAAGAGCAATGAAGTTCTAGTAAAGATTGATGCCTTTGGTATTTGCCATAGCGACTATCACGTTGTCACGGGATTGGCAAAACAAGAGTTGCCGGTAGTTTTGGGGCATGAAGGGGCTGGCACGGTACTCGAAATAGGGGATGGAGTCACTGACGTCGAGGTCGGTCAAAATGTTCTCCTTAATTGGTTCCCTTATTGCAAGCAATGTCCGCAATGTTTAGTTGGGAACACAAATCATTGCAAAACCTATATGGAAATGTTGGGTCAAGGAAAAATGTTAGATGGAACGACTCGATTAACTGATTCGAATAATAAACCAATTTTGCAGCTATCCGGATTGGCCTGTTGGTCTACACATGTGGTTGTCCCAGATATTGTTTGCACAAAAATGCCTGAAGAAACCCCACCAGAAATTGCGGCATTAATTGGTTGTGCCGTAACTACTGGTGTGGGAGCAGTCTTAAACCAAGCGTCAGTTCATGAAGGCTCATCAGTGGTTGTCTACGGTGCAGGTGGTGTGGGCCTTTCGATAATTATGGGCTGTGTTTTTGCTGGAGCGGAGAAAATAATCGCCGTAGATAGATCAGAAGCGAAGGAAACCATGGCACGTTCTATGGGAGCCACTCATTTCATAAAAGCGGGTAAAGACATGTTAGGAAACGTAAAAGAATTAACTGACGGACTAGGGGCTGATTATGCCTTTGATGCAGTTGGAAATATAGATGTTGCTGAAATGTTATTGCCTTCACTACGTGAAAGAGGCCTTGCATTACTGGTTGGAGTGCCACCGACAGATTCAAAAATACGAGTAGATGCTACTGATGTGTTCAGGCAAGAGAAACGATTAACGGGAACGATTTACGGAAGTGCAGACACCGGAGCGGATTTTGAGAGATTTGCTCGAATGTATCTTTCTGGACTCCTGCCAATAGACAAATTAATCTCAAAACATTACAAGATCGATGAAATAAATCAAGCGTGTGAAGAGATGTTAAATGGATCAATCGCTCGAGGTGTTGTAATTTTTTAGTTAGAAATTGAGGATCACGTAGTCGTTGTATAGGAATACCTTCATACACACGTTCTTATCGAATGAACCGGCCTCATCATTCGAATACTTATTACGGAAGAAGACTTCGCTACATAAACACCGAGAATTGATTTCGGCCGTGGTCTTACTGACTAAATTTTCCTTACGTTTATACGCAAGAGATCTCGCTAATAATCGCATCAGTAATCGTTTCAGAAGATGCTTGTCCTCCAATGTCTTTGGTTCTAATACCATTGGCAATTGTTGATTCGACAGCTTTTGCGACAATTGCAGATTCTTCAACACCACCAAGGCCATACTCTATAAAAAGAGCGATGCTTAATATCATTCCGACGGGATTTGCAATATTTTTACCAGAGATGTCAGGTGCAGTTCCATGTACTGGCTCGTAAATTCCTGCCGTACAAGTTTCACCTATATTAGGAAGACAGGGTAGCGATGCAGATGGGAGCATTCCCAAAGACCCAGCTAATGAACCAGCTTGGTCAGAAATAATATCACCAAACAGATTGTTACTGATGATGACATCAAACTGGCTCGGGTTGACGGCTAGTTGATAAGAGCAGTTATCTGCATACATATGCTCTAATTCGATATCGGGAAATTCATCTCCTACTGATTGAACCACTTCACGCCACAAAAAACCAGATTCCATGACGTTTGACTTATCAACTGAAACAACCCTTTTCTTACGTCTTCCTGCAAGTAGGAATCCAACTTTAGCGAGCCTTTTGATTTCGAATGTAGTGTATGCAGCAGTGTCATATCCTCGTTTTTCAGTTGTAGACAGCACTTCAATACCTCTCGGTTTTGCGAACATCACGCCACCACACATTTCACGCAATACCATTATGTCAACCCCGTTAGAAACCTCACGACGATAGGGAAGTTCGTCTAAAAGCGCATCGTTTACTATTGCAGGTCGTAACCCTGCGAAAACGTCAAGCTCTTTTCGTAACCTCATAAGTCCATCATTTTCTTCAGGGTCGGAGGAATGAGGTAAGTTTTCATTACCTGCTTGACCAACTGCTCCTACTAGTACACCATCAGAATTTTTGGCTATCTCTACTGTTTCATCACGGCAAAAGGTTCCAAATTTTTTCCATGCCGAACCGTGAATCAAATCTTCCTCAATGGAAAGATCAAACTGAAAGATTTCGGACGCTTTCGTTAATACACGTAACCCTTGTCTCATTACTTCTTGTCCGATTCCATCTCCGGGAAGCACGAGTATGTTTGCTGTTTTTTTCAATTTGTAGCTTCCGAATAGGACTCTTGAAGTTCTGTTTCTTGCTCATTTTCAGTTAGTGACATTTCCGGGGTGCTCATAGCTCCTTTACGTAAAAGCCAATTTGAAAACCAGTAGGTTAGTTCTGGTAGGGAATCGCATGAATTAAGCATTTCTGCTAATGCAGTAAGCTCATTATCATTTACAGAAAGGTTCCAACGAGCTTTAATTTCAGTCCACGAGTAGGCATATTGACACCAGTATTCCTCATTTGACGGCCGCCAAACTTCAGGCCCTCGAGATCCCTTGGAACGATTGGCAGATGAACTAACCGCTATCAAATGTTGAGGATCATTTAGATCGTTATAAAAGTTAATTTTCGTTTCCGTTGGCCAGTGCGATGCGCCAGAAACGTGTGCATTATGAAGTGGAACCATGTGATCAATATCTAATTCAGTAGGATCAGCGTAAAATTCACCTGAAAAATAGTCATACCACTTCCCTTTGATCACCTTGCACCCTCGGTCTTCGAAAGTCACCTCTTCATAAGATTCTTCGATTAATACCTCATGGCGAGTATTGATGCAGTTGTAATTTTCGTCAATCCATCCCGGACCCCATTCTTCACGCACATAAAGTGTTTCAAAATCTGGTGTTGCGACACGAAGTTCGTTTAGGAGGTCATCTCGCCAATCTGTACTTAATTGACCGGCTGATTCAGCATCGAAAAGAAACTCTGGTTCGTCATTTGTGGGTTCTTTTTGGAAAGAAGTGGTAGTAGTTATGGTTGATACAGTCATCGAAGCAGTTGTTTCGGTCGGTGAATTTACGCTGCTGTCATCTTTCGCTCCGATTACCTGCGGATCCTCTGATTTCCCTGAACAGCCTTGAACCAGGAGGATAATTATGAATAATAGAAGTGTGTTAAATCTGAAACTCATTTTGACGGATGAAGAACACCTATTGAAGGTCGAAGGTTTGCACAACGTTGAGATTTTTAAACTGAACTTCACCAAAGTTGCTTGTGTCTTCTTCCGATGCTCTTTTTGTGACTTCTAAGTCATTGTTAATCATTGCGTTTTCGTAGGAATCGAATTCAATTATTTGTAACAGATGGCCTGGATTGTCGCGATCTTCACAAATTGTGGCCTTTTCAACTGTTGTTTCGGCACCAGCAATAGCAATGTAGTTGTTTATTGAATCTAGTGCTTCTTCTGTACTTCCAGTGAATTCCATGATTTGAACAAATTTCATTTTCGCTCCTGTCTTTAGAGAGAGAGTTTATTACTCAAATATATGTTTCGGTGAAACCAGCTCAACGCCTTTTTTATCGTACGGAGAGAAGAAGCCAAGGATGGGATTGACCAAGGAATACCCCATCAGATCTCTTAGTTCAACAGGTAGTTCCGCTGCAATTTCTGGCGGGCAAGAGAGATATTGATTTTCTTCCTGTCTTAGCCAAGAAAGTGTGTAATGAATCAAGACAGCCAACCTCTTATCCGAGTCAGTAATGTTGCTTCCACCACCATGCAAAATTGAGCCGCCATAAAGTAGAACAGATCCAGCTGACATTTCAGCGAAGGTAATTTCTTGTTCACTTGGTTTTCTATCTTTATCCCATTTATGGGATCCTGGAACTAAGCGTGTAGCTCCATTTGTCTGCGTAAAGTCTGTCATTGCCCAGATTGTGCTGAATTGTGTCTCAATTTTTCTATTAAGATAGCCGCCCCACACGCCGCGGTCTCTATGAAGTGGTTGGATCGTCTCTGACGGAGATATCTCGATTGCCTGTGTAAAGTTCAACTGGTACCCATCAGTGAAATCCTCTAAAAACTTCGAACACAATTCATTAATTAGTGGTTTAAGTGCCAAATCTCGACAACCTGGCGAGCGCGCCATTAAAGCTCCTACGCGTTTGGTTGACTCTCCTGAGAAGTCTGTTAGACCATCTGAGCACGCGTCTAAATAAGGTCTTAATTCAGTTGAAATTTGTAAGGTAGTTGACTTCGGAATCAAAGAGTCAATGATTACAGCTCCGTCGGTTTCCAGAACATCAAGAATATTGTGAATTGGTTCTGTGTCATTTACGTGATGTATCACAATTCATCCTTTCTCACCTACGGTTTGATTTAATTACCAAAGGCAGCTGCATTCAACAACAGACTCTAATGCCTTCCAGCGAAAAGGAGTTAATTCAGAGAGAGCACCACACCCAGTGCATTGAAGGACATATCCACCATCTGTTTCAAATAATTGAACTGGATTTTCACCTGTAGACAGTCTTTCGGACTGCGTGCGGGTCTTTTTTTCTTTTGAAATCTCTGGCAGTAACGGAGTGTCAAATTCCAAGTACGGAGGTGTGACAGTTGTGACTGGGGGATTACCCCAAACTTCTTGGTGCCGCTCAGTGATCTCCTCCCAAGACAAGTAGCTTAACCATGCATATTCTTCCACCGGGTCAATACCATCTGGTAGTTGATCAAGGTCAGACATAGGACCGATCTTTCGAATATCAGGAAGAATTTTTGGACCTGCATACTCAAGAAAAGAGGCTAATTTGTCGTATTCGTCTACGTCGAAAATTTTGGAAGTTTCACTAATATTTTCTATTTCTTCCATGAACCCGTCCCTCTCATTGGCTGTTGGGTCTTCAAGAGTGTCACGAGAGAAAAGAATTACGAAGCGAGCACCGCTTCCTATTTCTTTACGTC
>PBYV01000069.1 GCA_002729765.1 Acidimicrobiaceae bacterium | reverse complement strand
TGTTGCTCCGACTACGACTGTTGCTCCGACTACGACTGTTGCTCCGACTACGACTGTTGCTCCGACTACGACTGTTG
Organism: Acidimicrobiaceae bacterium; assembly: GCA_002729765.1. GTDB lineage: Bacteria > Actinomycetota > Acidimicrobiia > Acidimicrobiales > MedAcidi-G1 > MedAcidi-G1. The sequence continues at coordinate 16,512 of PBYV01000069.1, read as the reverse complement.
CTCCGACTACGACAATTCCCATAGACGAAATTGCCGTACTGTCCGTTTCTTATCAATGGGGTCCAAACAGTGGTGTCGTTATATTGCAAAAGGTTTTAGGAGTAGATGCTGACGGTTGGTATGGTCCGGGGACCAGAGCAGTTCATATATCTGAAAATGAAAAAAGAGGCCTTTCACTAGAAGGGATACCACCAGTACCTACAACCACAACCACAACTACTACTACAACACAACCACCAGCGAGTTCGACTGAGAGTGTTACAACCGTTCCTGCAGTGACAACTCCACCAATTTCAGTTATACCTTCATTCGGTGGGATGGGAGCCGAGTTGGTAGCTCAACTGCTTGGACAACCGTGCATAGCGGACGGGAATTTAAGCGATTGCCCCCCAGAAGTAGGCATTTTGATAAGTGGATTGGTCGGTTAAAACTAAGCCAGTCCATTTAATTAAGCTAAATGACTCTTGGTAAGTGTCACTTCTACCACAATAGAGGTGTGAGAACTAGCTTGTTTAAGTCTGCCTCGTTAAGGATTGTTGATTCACGTCAGCGTTTCGTTGCACTAATCGTCGGAGTTCTTGTTGCATCAAGTGGAGGTTTAGTTCTAGCAGCATCTGAAAGCACACTCTCACAACTTCCCGGTCTTCTATTATTGCTACCAGGAGCGATAGCTCTACGAGGAAACATTTTTGGATCTATGGGGAGTCGGTTAGGCACAGCGACCCACATGGGAACATTCGGTCTGAGCTATCGAATAGATAGCGTATTAGTTCAAAATTTACTTGCTTCTGGTTCGCTTAGTCTTATTTCTAGTCTTATTCTCGCTATTTTAGCTAAAGGTACTGCATCTGCATTTGGTTTAAGTCCAGCCATGACACTTTCAGATTTCATAGTGATTTCTGTAATTGGAGGACTTCTCGCTTCAGTTGTCTTGGCTGTCGTGACAACTGCGCTTTCAGTAGGTTCAGTTAAATATGAATGGGATCTTGACAATGTAGTCGCACCATTAGTCACTACTACAGGAGACCTTTTAACAGTACCCTCATTAATACTTGTATCTGGTTTGGCTGATAGGTCAGATTTAACAAATGGCTTAGCGGTAGTCATAACTTTAGTCGCAGTAGTTGTTCTGATTTTCTCGCTTAGAACGCCTCTAGAACGTTTTAGAAGAGTTTTCCGACAATCCATCCCCATTTTGGGTTTAGCGGCGATTTTAGATCTTATTGCAGGTTTTGTAGTCGAAAAAAGGCTTAAGGATTTACTTGAAGCCGAAGCAATTCTTATTCTTTTACCAGCCTTTCTGGGAATCGCGGGAGCTTTAGGAGGCATCCTCTCGAGTCGTTTGTCGACACAGTTTCACTTAGGCATGGATGACGCTTCTCCTTTACCGAGCAGATCAAGCTTGCGAGGTGCTATCGATTTGTCTGTATTAGCGGTTCCCATATTTATTTTTTCTGGTGTCATCGCTCACCTGATAGCTGTTGTCGCTGGACAATCAACTCCCGGCATAGCCAAACTTGTTCTGATTTCTGCAATAGCGGGAACAATCGCCACATTATTCGTAGTAGCAGTCGCTTATTACACAACAATGGGATCCTTTCGGTTCGGTCTTGACCCTGATACCTATGGAATTCCTGTTGTTACATCTTCTCTTGACTTAGTTGGAGCGTTCACAGTTATTTTGGCAATGGTTTTAACGGGGGTCATATGAGTTTAGGAAAATTAATTTTTGCAACATTTAAAAACAGTTTTGGCTTCATGCGGAGTCAAAGCCTAGATTATTGGACAACACCTAGTAGGTAACTAATGGAAGAAACACCTCGCAATTTAAGAACTATGCTCGCCGAAGCAAAAGACACATCTGAATTGATGGTCGACCTCGCTTATGCCTCAGTTTATTTTGGGGACCCAGATATGGCCGAAGAGGTTGATGGGCTTGAACAAAGAATGAGCGATCTTGTTCATGACATGAGAGCCGTTTGTGTTCTTGCCGCTAGGAGTTCCAAAGAGGCAGAAGGAATGTCATCTGTGCTTCAAGTTATTTCGGCAATTGAAAGAATTGCTAACGATGCTGTTGACATAGCAAGAATAGTTACACATAAGCTCGGAATTCCACAACAACTTGTCGCCGATCTTTCCGACGCTGAAGAAGTGTCGCATCGAGTTTCTGTTAGCGAAGGTTCCCATATGGCAAACCGACTTTTGTCATTTCTCGAACTTCCTATCCAAGCTGGTATGAGGGTGATGTCAATCAGAAGAGGAAATGAGTGGATCATTGATGTAGGCGGTGAAACAGTTCTTATTCCAGGTGATGTTCTTTTTCTAAGAGGATCCCCTGATGGAATAACCAGACTTCGTGAACTGGCTGCTGCTCCTATTTGGGAGCCCCCTAGACCACAAGAGAACGAAGCTCTTACTGATCTTGACCGTGCTGTCGATGTTCTTGTAGAGATGAAAAATCTTTCTGAAACAGCGGTAGGTCTTGCATACAGTGCACTTGTTTTAGCTGATAGGGGACTGGCAGCTGAGGTCCGGCACCTTGAAGACCGTTTAGATGAAATGAAAGATCACCTCGAGCTTTGGGTATTACGCTCAGCTTTAAGTGATGTTGAACCCGAAAAATTGAGAGGCTTATTGCACTTAGCGGAAGCAGCTGAGGATATTGGGGATCAAGCACAGGCGATGGTCTGGCTGGTTGAAAAAGAAGAAGAACTTCACCCAATTCTGGAAATAGCTTTAGGAGAAGCAGACGAGGTTGTAGTTAGATATCCAGTAGCCGCAGGCTCTTCAGCAGATAGCGCCTCTTTATCTGAGCTAGGTCTAAATATTGAACCAGGCTTTACAGTGTTGGCAATTCGAAGAGGTGGAGGCTACTTGTATAGACCAAGAGGTAAAGCACATTTATCATCTGGAGATGAAATTATCGCGAGTGGTCCCGAAGAAGGTCAGGCTTTATTAGCACGTCTTTGTGGATGGGATCTGGTTCAAGACGATGAAGGTAAGGACGAATTGACTCCAATAAGCAGTTAACTAAAAAGCTATTCAGTTTCCTCTTTTTCTGTTTCACCATTTGAGCCATCTGTTTGAAAGAGCTCAGCGATTGCTCCTATAGAACCCATGGTGGCACTCATTTCAGCTGGAACAAAAATCTTTGTTGCTTGACCATCTGCAATTGTTCCAAGCGCCTCTAGATATTTGATTGCTATCAGGTCAGGTGAAGGGTTTCCATCATGTATCGCTCCGTAAACGCTTCGGATCGCTTCAGCTTCACCTTCAGCAACTGTTTCAAAACGAAAACGATCTGCTGTGGCTACGGCTCTAATGGCTTCAGCTTCACCTTCAGCGGTGAGAATAGCTTCTTGTTTAATGCCCTCCGCTGAAAGTATTGCAGCTTGTTTTTCTCCCTGTGCTATTGCAACAGCAGCTTCTCGAGCGCCATCAGCTTCTAACACGACAGCTCTACGGGTTCTTTCAGCTTTCATTTGTTCGTGCATGGCGTCCATAACATCAGTGGGAGGGTCAATTCGTTGTATCTCCACTCTTACTACACGTACTCCCCATTTATCTGTCGCATCATCAAGAACTTCCCGTAGGGAAGTGTTGACGTTATCGCGAGAAGTAAGAGCATTATCAAGAGTCATGTCACCAATAACATTCCTAAGATTTGTTTGGGCCAGTTTGGTTACTGCAAGAATAAAGTTTGCGACGTTGTAGACAAGTCTTTGAGCATCAGTTGGTTCGTAATAGATGACTGCATCAACTGTAACTGTCACGTTGTCTTTGGTTATAACTTCTTGTGGTGGCACGTCGACGACTTGTTCCCTCATATCTACTCTTGTCATGCTTTGCATAATCGGAATAATTAACTTAAGTCCAGGCCCAGTTGTCATTTTGTATTTGCCGAGCTGTTCGACGATTCCTTGCTGATAGGGACGCACTATCTTTATCCCAGCTGCCGCCAGAACGAAAACAACAAAAGCGATTACTAATAAAGCTATAACTGCCATTTTTTACTCCTATAGATATTTTCTAAAATTTAACTTTTCAAACTGCTTCAACTACTACACGGGTTCCCTCTATGTGAGTTACTTTTACACGAGTGCCTGCAGGAATATGTTCCATACCTTTAGTTTCAGCGGGCCATTCTTCTCGTCCGATTTGGATACTTCCATTCTCTGTTAAATCTGCTCCCAAATCTTTTGTTACAACCCCTATTTCACCTATCAATCTGGTTGAACCGACTTTTGCAGGTTGTTCTTGAGCGTTAAGTTTTTTCGCCAAAGGTCGCAACGCTGCAAGTGATGCAACTGAAAGCACAATAAATGCGACCCATTGCAGGCTCTCACTCACATTGGAGAAGGCTAGAACTGTTGCAACAGCAGTTCCTACCCCAAAAGGAAGAAGAAAAAAAGATCCAGCCATAGCTAGCTCGCCTAAAACAAACATTCCTGTTGCAACGAGCCAAATCCATTGCCAAATTTCAGGATCCAAATTAACCTCCGAGTTTCTAATGAATACGGTATCTTAATTTAAATTTTTCTTAATAGTCCAGAAATTGAATACTGAACTTGCACTAACTCCTGTACCGTTTCGCACGTGACGAATACTTTTTTTCCTGAAAATGAACGAAGACTATTAAGTATTCACGCCCATCCTGACGATGAGGCGTCAAAAGGGGCATCTACAATCGCTGCCTACCACGCCGAAGGTGTTTACTGTGCTCTTGTATGTTGTACAGGAGGTGAAGAGGGTGACATTCTTAACCCAGCAATGAATCGCCCTGAAATAATCGAAAACCTTCCTCAGGTCCGGTTAGCTGAACTAGAAAGATCAGCGGAAATAATAGGTTACGACGAAGTTATTATGCTCGGTTACAGAGATTCAGGAATGGCTGACTCTCTGGCAAACTCGAACCCAGATGCTTTTGCTAATGCTGACCCCGAAGAGGCGATCGGAAGGATCGTTTCGATTATCAGACGGATAAGACCGCATGTGATTATTTCTTACCCTGATGAAAGGGATTGGTACAACCATCCCGACCATTTGCAAGTGCACGACATCTCACTCCCCGCATTCGAAGCTGCGGGTGATCCAGCCCGTTACCCAGAACATGGTCAGGCATGGCAACCCTCCAAACTCTATTTTTCAACTTGGTCAAGAGAAAGAATAGAAGCGATGCATGAAAAATTCTTAGAATTTGAACTTGAATCACCTTTTGAAGGCTGGTCTGGGAGACCGTCACGAGATCATCTTATTTCTACAAGAATTCCAATCTTGGATCACTGGCTAATCAGAAAACAGGCATTATTGGCGCATGAAACTCAAGTCGACCCAAAATCTCCATTTTGGTTCGGCTTACCCGATGAAGTTGCCCGTGAAGTTCATCCTTATGATGACTACATTCTTGCTCTCTCAAAAGTTGATATCAGTAATAAAAATGGTTATGAAGATGATCTTTTTGCTGATATTGATTTCCAGTCTTGACCAGTAATAAACAAAAGCGCTTTCCAGATTCTTTAAAAATTTAAGCAGCTAAAAGAGCAGCAGATTCACGTTTTTCGGCAAGCAATCTGCGGGCCTCTGCGATACCTTTCAAGTTTCTCTCACGAGTTTCGTTGTCTAGTGCTGAGTATTCTTGGAAGTTGTCATTAGAAAAAGTTTGGATGGGTAATTCTTTTATTAGACAAAGTTGTTCATTCATATTATTAATTGTTGCAGTGAGGTGTGACAGTCTTTTAAAAACCTATGAAACCAAGGATTAAGAATGCTTAAACAAAAATCGCGCTATGGGATGTCTGTTCCGTTACCAGACCCTTTAGATGGCCATAAAGAGATTTTCCGAGAGTTGGTCGATTTGGGTTACACGGATGTCTGGTCCTCCGAAGCTAACGAGACAGACGGTTTAACACCTTTAGCTTTAGCAGCCGCGTGGGCACCGGAATTAAGACTTGGAACAGCTATTTTGCCGGCTTTCACAAGAGGACCAGCTTTGTTGGCTCAAAGCGCTGCAGCGATGGCTTGTGCTGCACCCAACAATTTTGTTCTCGGAATCGGCACCTCTTCTGATGTAATTGTTGAACGTTGGAATGGAGTTCCTTTTGAAAATCCATATTTAAAAGTTAGAGACACGATCCGTTTCCTCCGAAAAGCACTCATGGGAGAGAAGATCACGGAAGAGTTCGAAACTTTTAAAATTTCAGGCTTTCGTTTAGCAAGAGTGCCTGAAAATCAACCTCCGATACTGTTAGCGGCTCTAAGAGAAGGAATGCTCCGCTTAGCTGGCAGAGAAGCGGATGGTGCAATAATAAATTGGCTTTCCGCTAATGACGTTGAACGCGTAGCGGGCATCGTAAATAATGAGGGTCCAAATAAGGAAATAGTTGCCAGAATATTTGTCTGCCCAAGTGACAAAAAAGATTTGGTGCTAGCAGGTGGGAAATTCGCCATGGCGGCATATTTAAATGTGCCTGTTTACAAGGCTTTTCATAAATGGCTTGGCAGGGGAGACATGTTGTCAGAGCATTGGGAACAATGGGATTCCGGTGACCGTAAAGGCGCTTTAGAAAAAATCCCTGATTCACTGGTTGACGAACTGATAGTAAACGGAACCCCAGAGCAATGTCGAGATCACATTCAGCGTTACGTTTCAGCTGGAGTTACTTGCCCGGCCCTCGCGATAATGCCTCTAACAGGTGATGACGTTAGAAAGTCTGTGAGAGATTTAGCCCCGATTAATAAATGATGGTGTTTATGTCTAACATGCAGCGTAAGGTATGAAAATAAGTTAAGTTAAGTGAATTGGTCACAAAGGAAATTAAATGACAGAGACACTGCAGAGTAGCAACACAGAAGAGATGATCGATGAGATCAGGGCGATTATTGACCGTGGCCTAGGTGACACAAAGAGCCGTCAGATGATTGCAGCCTCTGAGGTGGCAGACCTGCTCCTTGATCTTCGACTAGTGCTTGATTCAGGTGAAAATCAAATGGAGTCAATCTCTCAGAATTAAGAAAAAGTTTTTAAAGAGGAAAAAACTTCTTAACTATCCGACTTAGTCCAAGCCCAACGAGAGCCCCAGCTATTACATCACTCGCGTGGTGAATTCGAACATGAATTCTTGAAGTTGCAACAATTCCAGCTAACCCATACCAAAGAGGTTTGAATTTGGAACGATCTGAAAGAAGAGTTGCAGCTAAAAAAGCTGCTGAAGCGTGACCTGAAGGAAAACTAGAGGTCACCGGCTGACGAAGTTCGTGTGGCCTTTCCTCAATATGATCTGGTCTGTCACGGTGGAATAATGATTTCAAAATGCCGTTAACAATCCCTGACTCGGCTATTAAGGCTGCAGATAAACGAACAGCTTCACGTTGAGCAGACCCGCCAGCGAGACCTTTGGATAATCCCATGATGTGCCAGAGAACACTAAAGTCTGCTAATTCGCTTGCAAGATAGAAAGTTTTATCAAGAACTGGATTTCCGCGAAAACGTTCCCAGGCGAGATCAATCTTTTCATCAAAAGCAGCAAAAGTCGGACCCAAAGGATGAACAGGGGTCTCTTTTGCTTCTTCAAATTGAGATTTAATAGGAAAAGGAATCAGATTCTTTTCCTCAGGAATACTCATAAGTTCAGTTTACGGTTATAGGCACCTTCAGAATCAAAAACTCCCTTTTTCCACCTTTTTGGCGTAAATAAAAGGGCTCTTGGGTAATCTTCGAACATCCAACGTGCAAAATTACGTCTTGACCATTGATTCAGCGATGCTAAACGAAGAGCATTTTCCGCCCCCGCAGGATGAGTGAGCACTGCTTGAAGGGCAACAGACATACGGTGATCTGCTACTAGGTGACTCCTTACTGATTTTTCGTACAACGAAGTGACTGTCTTTTGATTTCCTCCAGATTTGATTGCTTTCCCAGCAAGAATCCCAGTTAAAAGCGCCTGTCCTATTCCTTCACCCGTTAAAACATCTGTAGAAGCTGCAGCATCACCGACGAAGACAACTGATCCACTAGTTAGTTGTTGGCTACTGATTCTGGCGGGGATCGGCCAAGCAGTTTGACGTCCCTCTGATTTGATGTTCCCACCAAGAGTTTCAGAAATAGAGTCTCTGTTGAGAAGATCACGAGCCAACTGAGCTGTTTCTGAAGCGGAAGAATGCTTTGACTTCAAGACACCGAAACCTACATTTGCTTTTCCATCTGGAAGAGGAAAACTCCAGGCATAACCAGGAAGAAGATCTTTTTCGAACCAAACATGCAAATTGTTACGATCAGTTTCAACTCCTGAAATGTATTGACGGAAAGCAAGCCATTCTCCCCTTGACAGGTCCTCGCCTAAATTGAGTGAACGGCGCACAGGTGACCACGCTCCATCGGCAGCAACCACAAAAGAAGTTTCCACCTCTCCCAGACCTTCAATATCTAAAAAAGTTCTTTCTCCATCAAAATTAACTGACGAAAATTTATGACCTAAACGAACGTCAACCATCAGTTCACGAGCTAGATCGATAAGAGCCAGATCGTATTCTGCTCTAGGCACGACCGCAGCAAAGAGCCCTTTCCCCGGAAGAGGAAAAACTTCCCGCCGACCTGAAGGGAAATGGATCACAGCTTCATCGACGACTTCGAGATTGTCCAAATTAAATATTTCCAAACCAAGTTCTTCACTTAATCTGAGGGCCATTGTCGTCAAACCATCACCACAACATTTGTCACGAGGAAATTCAGATTTGTCAATTAGAAGAACTGACAGACCACTTTTGGCGACAGTGCAGGCAGCGGAAGACCCAGCAGGGCCACCTCCAACTACGACAACATCATAAAACATCAGAAAAGACGTAAGCGATTAGACTCGATCCCGCGGATCTCGTCGTAGTCGATTACAACACACTGAATCCCTCTATCTTCCGCTAATACTTTTGCTTGAGGGCGGATTTCCTGAGCGGCAAAGATGCCGTGAACAGGTTTTATAAGAGGGTCACGATTTAAAAAATCTAAGTATCTTGTTAGTTGCTCTACACCATCAATCTCACCTCTTCTTTTTATTTCAACGGCAACTGTTTCACCTTTAGAGGTGCGACATAAAAGATCAACAGGCCCTAAATCAGTTGGATACTCACGTTTGATCAATTCAAGTCCTTCAACTAAAAAAGAAGGGTCATCTGCTAAAAGTTCTTGAAGATGGGCTTCGACACCGTCTTTCTGTAGACCAGGATCAGTACCCATTTCGTGCGTTAAATCACTAAAGATTTCGTGCAGAGTGATAATAAGCATTTCGCCTTTCGGATTGGAAACTCTCCAAATGCCCTCTTCTTCGACGATTTTATTTGGAGCGTTCATCCAATTTAAAGGTTTGTAAGCTCCACCATCTGCATGAATTGCTACACACCCGTCAGATTTAACCATGATCAAGCGAGTGGCTTCAGGAAGATGGGCGGTAAGGCGACCTTCGTAATCAACAGTACAACGAGCAAAAACTAAGCGCATCAGATTAACTATTCAAAATCTCTAAAACAGGTAAAGCTAAAATCGGATTGCAAATTAAAAGATCCGGCAACCAAGGGTCTGAATTGTTGTAATTCAAAAGGGATCCATCAAGGCGAGACACATGCAGACCAGCAGCCAAAGCTACAGCGGCTGGAGCACAGTTGTCCCACTCATATTGCCCTCCAGAATGTATGTATACCTCAGCTGTTCCTCTCACGACAGCCATTGCTTTCGCTCCAGCTGAACCCATTTCAATCAATTCCGCGTCAATTTTTTTTGCGACTCGAGAAGCTTCAACAGGTGGTCGTGACCTGCTAACCACTATTCGAACTTTTTCAGATCCAGTTGATGAACTTGGCTCTGAAAAATCATTACAAGTTGAAAAAGTTAAATTCAAAGCAGGAATAGCAACCGCTCCGACAACGGGAAGACCGCCAACGGCAAGTGCTACATGTACAGCCCAATCATCACGTTGTGGTTCACCAAACTCCCTAGTCCCATCAAGTGGATCAATAATCCATACTCGTTCTGTGCCACTACGATCCGGATGAATTGGATCTGCCGAGCCCTCTTCTGAAAGAACTCCATCTTTCGGCCGTAACGATGCGAGTTCCTGCATCAGAAAATTATGAGATTTCTGGTCACCTTTCTGTTTCAAAACTTCAGGATCACTGTCCTTACCGAGCTTTCTCTCTTCGAGCAACAAAAGTCCTGCACGAGTGGCTAAATCTTCTGCGAGATAGTGATCTTCATTGTTTGCCTTCAAGAGTGACCATCTTAGAAGGACAGGGTTAGCATGGGGTGCAGAAAATGCGTATTGCTGGGAAGAAATAAAATGAGTATTACCACATACGAACTTAATCATCTAGACCTATTAGAAGCAGAAGCTATACACATCTTTCGTGAAGTGGCTTCCGAATTCGAACGCCCATGCCTGATGTTCTCAGGAGGAAAAGATTCCATAGTGATGCTTCACCTGGCTTCTAAAGCATTTTGGCCAGCTAGATTGCCTTTCCCAGTTTTACACGTAGACACCGGACACAATTTTCCTGAAGTCATTGAATATCGCGATCAACTTATAAAAGAATTAGAAGCGAGACTAGTAGTAGCTTCAGTTCAAAAATCTATCGACGAAGGTCGAGTTGCAGAAGAGAAAGGGCCCAGAGCAAGCCGAAACCGCTTACAAATAACCACTTTGTTGGATTCGATCGAAGAAAACAAGTTCGATGCCTTATTCGGAGGGGCACGAAGAGACGAAGAAAAAGCAAGAGCTAAAGAACGTTTTTATTCATTCCGAGATGAATTTGGACAATGGGATCCCAAAAACCAAAGACCCGAACTATGGAACCTCTATAACGGAAGAATAAGACAAGGTGAACATATTCGAGTATTTCCAATTTCAAATTGGACTGAGCTAGACGTATGGCAATACATCGAAAGAGAAGCTATAGAAATACCAAGTGTTTATTTCGCCCACGAAAGAGAAGTTTTTCAACGTGACGGAATGTTATTAGCAGATTCAGATTTTGTAACCCGTTCAGATGGCGAAGAGCTTGTAAAGCTTAAAATTCGCTACCGGACGGTAGGGGATATGAGTTGCACAGGAGCGGTGGAATCAGAAGCAGAAAATTTGAAGCAAATAATAGAAGAGGTTTCTTCAACTCGTATAACAGAAAGAGGTGCTACGCGAGCTGACGACCGTGTTTCAGAAGCAGCCATGGAGGACCGAAAAAAAGAAGGTTACTTCTAATGGAATTTCTTCGGTTTGCTACAGCTGGGAGTGTTGATGACGGAAAGTCGACCCTTATAGGAAGACTCCTGTACGACACTAAATCAATTTTTCAAGACCAGCTTGAATCTGTAGAAGCAACATCGCAACAAATGGGAAATGAATACACCAATCTTGCTCTTTTAACCGATGGTCTCCGTGCAGAACGCGAACAAGGTATAACCATCGATGTTGCATACCGTTACTTCGCTACGCCTAAAAGGAAGTTCATTATTGCGGACACCCCAGGACACATCCAATACACGCGCAATATGGTTACTGGAGCCTCTACAGCAGATTTAGTATTAGTTCTTGTAGATGCCCGGCATGGAGTTGTTGAACAGTCACGACGCCATGCATTCCTAGCATCATTGTTACGGATTCCGCATCTTGTCGTATGCGTAAACAAGATGGACTTAATTGATTACGACGAGAAAGCATTTCAGGCGGTTAAGGAAGAGTTCAGAAATTTTGCCATGAAACTCGATATACCAGACCTCTCATTTATTCCAATATCAGCTTTACACGGAGACAATGTGGTCGAACGTTCAGCCAAAATGCCGTGGTATGAAGGATCTTCCTTGTTGCACCACCTTGAGGAAGTTCATATAGCAAGTGACCGTAACCATATAGATGCCCGTTTTCCGGTTCAATATGTAATTCGTCCCCAAAATGAAGAACATCATGACTACAGGGGCTATGCAGGAACGATAGCCGGAGGTGTTTTTAAACCCGGTGATGAAGTGGTGGTATTGCCCAGCGGTTTTACCTCGACAGTTGCTTCAATAGATTCATATGACGGCCCTATCTCTGAAGCCTTTGGACCTATGTCGGTGACAATGAGGCTTACGAGTGATGTGGACATTTCAAGAGGAGACATGATTTGTCGCCCGAATAATCAACCCTCAGTAAGCCAGGATTTACAAGCAATGGTTTGCTGGATGTCAGAATCCATCGAACTAGTTCCCCGAATGAAACTGGCTTTGAAGCATACGACCAGATCAAGTCGAGTTATGGCAAGCGAAATTCAATACAGAATTGATGTCAATACCCTCCATCGTGATGAAAAACCCGAATCACTAAAACTGAATGAAATAGGAAGAGTGTCTCTGAGAAGCACACAACCATTATTTTTTGACGAGTACAGAAGAAATCGAAATACAGGGTCTTTCATACTGATGGATGAGGCAACAAATGTAACTGTCGCAGCTGGCATAATCGTTGGTTCAGGTTGACATGTCTGATCAAAATCCGAATGTTATATGGCATTCGAATAACTTGAGCAAAGAAGAGCGACATGCATCGCTTGGGTATGTAGGTGCAACAATTTGGTTTACAGGTCTTTCAGGGTCCGGTAAATCTTCTGTTGCTTCCGCAACTGAAAAGTTAATAGTCACTTCTGGACATCCTTCTTACCTGCTTGATGGTGACAATTTGAGATTAGGGCTTAACGAGGACTTAAATTTCAGTGCAGAAGATCGTCACGAAAATGTTCGAAGAGTTGCAGAAGTAGCACGCCTGTTCTCTGATGCAGGTCTTATCGCACTAGTTCCACTGATAAGCCCATACCGGGATGACCGTGAAAATGCCCGAGAAATCCATGATCGATTTGGCTTAAGATTTTTTGAAGTTTTTGTTGACACTCCAATTGAAATATGTGAAGAGCGTGATTCAAAAGGTTTGTACAAAAAAGCCAGATCAGGAGAAATCAAAGGCTTTACAGGAATCGATGACCCCTATGAAGCGCCGAATGATCCAGATTTGATTCTGACTCCTGAGCATGGATCACCAGAGGATGGAGCCAGACTTGTATTGAAACTTTTAGGAATATCCAGCTAGTTGCGCGATAGAGGCTTGTACTGCATCCGTGTGGGCACGTTTTCCCCACCTGACTCTTTCCGTTTAACCTCTTCATATTCGCTGAAATTTCCTTCAAACCAACGCACGTAAGAGTTTCCTTCAAATGAAAGTACGTGAGTAGCTACTCTGTCGAGAAACCAGCGGTCATGGCTAATAATGACTGCACATCCAGGAAAGGCTTCAAGTCCTGACTCAAGAGCTCTTAAAGTGTCCACATCAAGGTCGTTTGTCGGTTCATCAAGAAGTAAAACGTTGCTTCCGGTTTTCAAAACTTTTGCTAAGTGGACACGATTTCTTTCACCTCCAGAAAGATCTCCGACTTTTTTCTGCTGGTCAGACCCTCGAAAATTAAAAGAAGCTACGTAAGCTCTTCCGTTAACTTCACGATTGCCTACTGAAATAAATTCCTTATCGTCGGTTATTTCTTGGTAAACGGTCCGATCCGGATCCAGAGAGTCTCTAGATTGGTCCACATATCCAAGTTCAACCGTTGAACCGATTTTTATTACACCAGAATCCGGCAGATCGTCACCAGATTCTGCTTTTTGAAAGGCTGCTACTAGCATTTTGAACAAGGTCGTCTTACCAGCCCCATTACCTCCGACTATTCCTACAATCCCAGCGGGTGGAAGAGTGAAAGAGAGATCTTCAATTAGTAAACGATCTTCAAAACCTTTATTAAGATTCTCAACTTCAATTACTTGATCTCCTAAACGTGAATTAGCTGGGATTTGTATTTGAAGTTCGGCGTCGCGTTTCTCTGTTTCGTTTGCTTCAGCAATGAGTTTGTCGTAAGAGGCTAGTCGCGCTTTTCCTTTCGCTTGGCGTGCCTTTGGGGCCATGCGAATCCATTCCAATTCTCTCTCAAGTGTACGTTTTCGTGAAGAGTCGGATTTTTCTTCAGCTTCAAGCCTTGTACTTTTTTGATCGAGCCAGCCTGAATAGTTCCCTTCATAAGGTATTCCTCTTCCGCGGTCAAGTTCCAATATCCAACCAGCGACATTGTCGAGGAAGTACCTGTCATGGGTTACTGCTACAACAGTTCCCGAATAGTCCTGAAGAGTTCTTTCAAGCCAGGAAACCGACTCAGCATCCAAATGGTTTGTCGGTTCGTCTAAAAGAAGCAAGTCAGGTTTGGAAAGCAGCAGTTTACATAAAGCTACACGACGACGCTCTCCTCCTGATAATACGTTTACATCTGACTCGCCGTCAGGAAGACGAAGCGCATCCATAGCTATTTCTATATTTCTTTGAAGATCCCAAGCACCTGCAGATTCAATAAGACGTTCAACTTCCGCTTGCTGTTCACCCAATTTTTCAAAGTCTGCTTCTGGATCTGACCAACTAGCGAGGATATCGTCATAGCGAGACAAGAGAGAAGCTATCTCTCCGACTCCTTCCATTACATTTCCCAAGACGTTCTTCTCAAGGTTTAAAGCAGGCTCCTGTTCAAGAAGTCCTACAGTAAAACCGTCAGTTAGTCTTGCTTCGCCATCATGATCCGAATCTTGCCCAGCCATGATCGACAATAAAGAAGATTTTCCAGAACCGTTATTTCCCAGAACCCCGATTTTCGCTCCTGGAAAGAAGGAAAGAGAGATGTCTTTTAAGACCTCTCTGTCGGGAGGATAAAAACGACTTACCTTTTTCATGGTGTAAATGAACTGAGCTGTCACGAAAAAAGAGGATATCGGATATAAAAGTATCCGAGATGCAAATTAAGTGATTAACATGCTTTCGTGATTGAAGCAGTTTTATTTGATTTTGGGGGTGTGATCCTTTCGAGCCCTTTTGAAGCTTTCGCAGAATATGAAAATGAGATCGGTCTACCGCCTGACACAATTAGAAAAATAAATACAACAAATCCTGACACTAACGCCTGGGCACAGTTTGAGCGGAGAGAAGTCAACCCAGAAGAATTTGTTCTCCTTTTTGAAAAGGAAGCCTTAGCACTTGGTCATGAATTGGATGCTCAAAGAATCTTAGAAGGGTTACATGGGTCATTGAGGCCATTAATGGTAGAGGCTTTGAGTAAATGCTCATCTAAATTCAAAACAGCAATGCTGACAAACAACATCACCCCAATGTGGGAACAAGATCTAGATCAAGATGTACAAAAGGTAGTAGAAATTTTCGATCTCTTAGTCGAATCAAGCATAGAAGGGTGTAGAAAACCAGAAGAAAAATTTTACGAAATTGCTTGTGAACGTCTTAATGTAAATCCTGAAAATTGTGTCTTCCTTGATGATTTAGGAATCAACTTGAAGCCAGCACGAGCTATGGGAATGACAACCATAAAAGTTATTGACCCTGAAGACGCCATCAAAGAGTTATATGAAATTCTGGGATTCACATCTGATTAAGCGCTAATGTCATCACAATGCGTATAGTCACATGGAACGTAGCAGGGTTAAATGCCCGATTACACAGAGTCAAACTCTGGATCGAAGAAAATCAACCGGACGTGCTTTGCCTGCAAGAAACAAAAATGGAAGATGAAGTATTCCAAAAAAAAGCACAGCCTGTTTTTAAAGAACTCGGTTATGAATCTGTTCATAATGGACAGAAATCATGGAACGGTGTAGCGATTGTTTCAAGAGTCGGTATTGAGGATTCGCAAAAAGGGTTTGATGATGGCAGAAAAGACCCTGATCCAGACGCAAGAATAGTTTGGGCAACTTGTTCAAATATTCGGATAGCTTCCTGTTACATACCGAACGGAAGAACGTTGGAAGACGACCATTACAAATACAAACTTGATTGGTTGAATCGTCTCCACGATGATTTGAAAAAAAACTCAGACCCCTCAAAGAATCCTGTAATTACAGCTGGAGACTTCAACGTTTGCCCCCGCCCTGTTCTTGACGAATGGGATCCGAAACAGGAGTACACAAACTTTGACTGGAAATCAAAGAAAACATTAACTGAAACTTTTGATTTACCAGAAACGCATGTCACTCCTGAGGCTCGTGGAGCATTAAAAAAACTAGATGACTTGGGAATGAAAGACGTTTTTCGTGAACGCTTCCCAGAAGAGAAGGCAGACACTTTTTGGGAGTATCCGAAGAACGCCTTTAGAGATAAAAGGGGACTAAGAATTGACTTGGTACTGGCTTCTGATGTGGTGGCGAAATCTTTAGAGTCAATTGAAGTGGATATGCATGAGCGCACTCCTGAAAAAATGCTGGAAAAAGAAAACAAAGATTTGATTGAGAAATATAAAGATGCAAAAGGTAAATTTGTGAAACCTAGCGATCACACACCCTTAGTTGCTTCCTTTAATTGGAGCAACTAAGACGGTCAGTGGTGCCTTGACACCAGTTCAAGTATTTCTTTTCCGTAACGTTCAGCTTTCACAGGGCCTATTCCTTTTATTTTGAGAAGTTCCTCTAAGTTT